>JALOTS010000235.1 GCA_025457785.1 Pontiellaceae bacterium
TGTGCCGACACCCTCAGCAACCGACCCCAAAAGAATATTGGTAGCACCAGCATTGGTTGTCACGATGGACCCGGTTCTCAATTCCTCAGATGACACAATCCCTGCAAACCCGACTAACACACCCAGCAACATGGCAATTTTTTTCATTTCCAGATCTCCTTTGTTAAATAAAAACCGCAGACGGTACGCCCATCTCCCGAATCCAGTAAAGAACTTTATTACAATTTTTTACCTTTTTTATCATTTTGCCTGCCGTACAGACAACAAATCCGTTTATCCGGATTTAAGCATTATTGTTGCCGCAACGGAGTCTGTTTGTTAGGTTGCGCGGCATAAAACACAGCAGCGTCCCGCAGGACGCGGAATGAGGGAATAACAGAATGGCGGAAGGATGGAGCGGTAGAATGAAACTGAAAGAAAAACTGAACACCTCCCTTCTGCTGCTCGACGGTGCCGCCGGCACATGGCTGCAAGGCCAATCCATTACTCCGGAGCAGTGGGGCGAGGTCGAAGGCTGTAATGAATGGCTGAATCTTTCCGCCCCCGATGTGATCCGCAGTCTGCACCGCGCCTATCTCGAAGCCGGAGCGGATGCCGTTGAAACCAACAGCTTCGGCGCATCGCCGATTACTCTCGGCGAATATGGACTTGCCGACCGCGCCTATGAAATCAATAAAGCCGCCGCGCAACTGGCCCGCGAGTGCGCCGACGAATTTTCCACCCCCGAACAGCCGCGCTATGTGTTCGGCTCCATCGGCCCCGGCACCAAACTGCCCTCGCTGGGACATATCGATTTTGATTCGCTCTGCGAGGCGTACAAAATTCAAATTCAGGGCCTGCTCGACGGCGGCGTGGACGGCCTGCTGATTGAGACCTGCCAGGATCCGTTGCAGATTAAGGCCGCACTGGCCGCCGCCGATGACCTTCTCGGCCCGGACAGCGATATCGTCCGCTACGTTTCGATCACAGTCGAAGCAACCGGCACGCTGCTGGTCGGCACCAGTGTTTCCGCCGCCGCCGCGATTCTCGCCCCCTACCCGATTGATGTGCTCGGCCTCAACTGCGCCACCGGTCCCGATGCCATGGAGCACCATCTCGACACGCTGAACAAAGTCTGGCCCGGCCGGCTGGCCTGTATGCCCAACGCCGGAATGCCCGAGGCGCGTGTGAACGGAACGGTTAATTATCCGCTCAAGCCGGCCGAATTCGCGGCAAAAGTCGCCGCGCTGGCCGGAAGCCGGGGGTTATCCATTGTCGGCGGCTGCTGCGGAACCACGCCGGAACATATTCGCGAGCTCTCGATTGTCGGCGGCTGCTGCGGAACCACACTGGAACATATTCGGGAACTGCGGAAAAAACTTTGTGGAGCGGACACTCCTGTCTGCTCTCCCAAAATGGCAGACAAGAAAGTCTGCCCCACAATCTCACAGACCGCCCCCTGTGGAGCAGGCTTTCCTGCCTGCTCATCCAACGAGGCAGACAGGAGTGTCTGCCCCACAATCAGTCAAGTCGCCAGCCTCTTCTCTGCTGTTGATCTGACGCAGGAACCCGCGCCGCTGTACATCGGCGAGCGCGCCAACGCGACCGGCTCGAAAAAATTCCGCGACACACTGCTGGCTGACGATTACGAAACCGCCTTCCATATTCTGACCGAACAGCAGGAAACCGGCGCGCACGTGCTCGACCTGAGCTGCGGCTACGCCGGGCGCGACGAGTCGAAAGACATCGCCGTACTGGTTCCGCGCATGGCCCGCGAATGTCTGGCCCCGCTGATGATCGATTCCACCTCCGCCGATGTGATTGAGCAGGCGCTTAAACTGTACGGCGGGCGGGCAATGATTAACTCGATCAACTTTGAAGACGGCGGCTCGCGCGCCGAACGGGTTGTCGCCATGGCGCGCCGCTACGGCGCGGCGCTGGTCGCGCTGACGATCGATGAAAAAGGTATGGCGATGACCGCTGATGAAAAATTCGCCGTCGCCGAACGGCTGGTCGAGTTCTGCACCGAACGCGGACTGAAGGCCGAAGAAATTTTAATCGACCCGCTGACCTTTACGATTTGCAGCGGGGATGAAACGCTGCGCGATGCCGCGTTCCAAACTTTGGAAGCGATCCGGCGCATCAAGGCGGAACTGCCGGGCGTACGGACGATGCTTGGATTGTCCAACATTTCGTTCGGCCTCAAACCGGCCTTGCGCAAAGTGCTCAACGCGGTGTTTCTGCATCAGGCGGTTCAGGCGGGCATGGATGCCTGCATCATCCATGTGGCCGCGATTGTTCCGTTGAATGAAATTCCGGACAACCTGCGCAAAGCGGCCAAAGCCCTGCTGGCGAACGACCGCACCAACGGCGACCCGCTCGAAAACTACATTAACCTGTTCGAAAACGTTCAGGATGTTACTGAAGTTTCCGTAGAAAGCCGTCCGCCCGCCGACCTCCTGGCCGATGCAATTATTCGCGGCAAAGCGCCGTGGCTCGCGGAGGCCGTGCCCGCTCTCCTTAAGGAACACAGCGCGGAACACATCCTGAATGAAATCATGCTGCCCGCGATGAAAGAAGTCGGCCGCCTTTTCAATGACGGAACGATGCAGCTTCCTTTTGTGCTGAAGTCCGCTGAAGTGATGAAGCGTGCGGTCGATCTGATCAAGCCCTTCATGAAGAAAAGCGAAGCCGGCGAACAGGTGCCGCTGGTTGTGCTCTCAACGGTCGCGGGCGATGTCCACGATATCGGCAAAAACCTCGTCGGCATCATTCTGTCGAACAACGGATTTGACGTGGTCGATATCGGCATCAAAGCGCCCGTCGAAAAAATGATCGCGGCAGTACAGGAGCACAACGCGGTCGCGCTGGGCATGAGCGGCCTGCTGGTCAAATCCACTGCCGTGATGGCCGAAAACATGAAGATTCTTGAACACGCCGGATTGAAGGTGCCGGTGCTGCTTGGCGGAGCGGCTCTGTCGGAGGAATTTGTCGATCTGGCCTGCCGTCCGCACTATTCCGGAGAGGTCATTTACTGTAAAGATGCCTTCGCCGGACTGGCCGCGATGCAGACCCTGAAAGAAACCGGCCGTCTGCCCGAACAGGTCGCGCCGGTCCGCGACGGACTCGGATGCGAGGTCAAACCGGCGGGAGATGAAAAACCGGCGAAGCCGATCGCCCGCGACATTCCGGTTCCAAAGATTGGAACCGGCACACGGGTCACTGAAAAAATTCCGCTCGATGACATCTGGCGCTATCTCGATCTGAACGGCATGATTAAAGGCACGTGGGGCTACAAAAAAGGGAAGCTCTCCGATACTGAGTATCAAAAACTGCTCGACAACGAAGTGTACCCCAAGCTTGAGGAAATGAAGCAGCTCGCCCGCGAGGTCTTTGAACCGAAAGCTGTTCACGGCTTTTTCAACTGCCATTCCGAAGACGACACGCTGTTTCTGGAAAATCCGGCGGGCGGCGCCATTCCGATGACGTTTCCCCGCCAGAAAAAAGCAGGCGGACACTGTCTGGCCGACTTCTTCCGTCCGGATCACGACATCGCCGCGCTGATGGCCGTCACACTGGGACGCAAGGTAATAGACAAGGAACAGGAACTGCGCGATGCCGACCGTTATCACGACTACCTGCTCTTCCACGGGCTGGCCGTCATGACCGCCGAGGCGCTGGCGGAATATCAGCACCGGCAGATCCGTGTGCTGTGGGGATCGGACGAAGGCGAGCTGACGCTTTCCGAGATTTGGAAACGGAAACTCGACCAGAGCCGCTTCGGCTTCGGCTATGCCGCCTGTCCTGATCTGGAAATGAATAAGGTCGTTTGCGACCTGCTGGATACCAATCGAATCGGGCTCAACGTGACCGAACTGTTTATGGCCGATCCGGAAGTGTCCACCTTTGCGCTGATTACGCATCACCCGCAATCGTACTACTTTGATCTTTAGGTGGTTAAGTTATGTTCTGCAACATTACAGCCTTTATTGGACTCGGCGGCGGCGAACTGCTTTTGGTTATGCTGGTGTTTATTCTGCTTTTCGGCGCGAAAGATGCCCCGCGTTTCCTTCGCGCCGTTCAGGCTGTGTTTGAAAAAATACAACGCGCTTCCGCCGATGTTCATTTCAAAATAATGCACAGTGATTTGAATTTACCTGTCATTGATCCGACTCCGGACAACGGAAAAACAATCGGTCTGAACGAAGACGAACCCGATCATCCGGAGACCTCTCCGACCGGCGAACCCCATGAAAAATCCGATTCATAAATTAAAAAATCATCTGCTGTCAGAGGATCAGGAACTGCCGTTTCTGGAACATCTGGAAGAGTTCCGCCGCATGCTGATTCGCTGTTTGCTGACGCTGGCGGTTACGACGACGGCCTGCATTCC
>JALOTS010000236.1 GCA_025457785.1 Pontiellaceae bacterium
CAGCCCGAAGCTGACACCGGCATCAATGCACATTTTGGCCTGATCAGCCGTAACAACCGTTCCCGCGCCGACCAGCATTTCGGGAAAGGCTTTTTTGATGCGCCGCAGCGACTCGGCTGCGGCGGGCGTGCGGCAGGTGACTTCAATCACATCCATTCCGCCTTTGAGCAGCACTTCCGCCAGCGGCTCGGCATCATTGGCGTTATCAATCACAATCACCGGAATCACCGGGCGTTTTAACAATTCGTTCAGCATGTTCACTCCTTTTTGTTGTACGGGCGGGATGCATCCCGCCCCTACCGATCGACCCGCGCCCCGCCGCCGCCAACCAGCTTCTTCACTTCAGCGAGCGAGGCCATGGTGGTGTCGCCGGGAGTCGTCATGGCGAGCGCACCGTGGGCCGCGCCGTACTCGACCGCCAGTTGCGGGTCGCCCAGCTCCATCAGGCCGTAAATAAATCCGGAGGCAAAACTGTCGCCGCCGCCGACGCGGTCCATGATTTCAAGATTCGGGCGATGCGTGGCGGTGTAAAACTGGCCGTCGCACCAGGCCATCGCGCCCCAGTCGTTGACGGTCGCGGTCTTCACACCGCGCATGGTGGTGGCGGTTGCTTTGAAGTTGGGAAATTCTTTGACCGCTTTGGCGATCATTTTCTTAAACGCTTCGACCTCGAGGTCGGTCAGGTTGTGATCCGTCCCTTCGATTTCAAAGCCGAGGCAGGCGGTGAAGTCCTCTTCATTGCCGATCATCACATCGACGTACCGGGCAATCTCGCGGTTAATTTCGCGGCACTTTTCGATACCGCCGAATCCTTTCCACAGCGACGGACGGTAGTTGAGGTCGTACGAAATCATGGTGCCGTATTTTTTGGCGGTTTTTGCGGCCTCAATCACCAGCGGGCCGGTGGTTTCGCTCAGGGCGGCGAAGATGCCGCCGGTGTGCATCCAGCGCACGCCGAGTTTCCCGAAGATATACTCCCAGTCGATGTCCCCTACCTTGAGCTGCGAAGCGGCGGTGTTGCCGCGATCAGAGCATCCGACGGCCCCGCGGATGCCGAAGCCCCGCTCCGTAAAGTTGAGGCCGTTGCGAACCGAGCGCCCGATGCCGTCATAGTCCATCCACTTGATAAGCGAGGTGTCCACGCCGCCCTGCAGGATAAAATCCTCCATCAGCAGACCAACTTCGTTTTTAGCGAAGGCGGTAACCACTGCGGCACGCTGACCGAAACAGCGGCGCAGGCCGCGTGCGACGTTATATTCGCCGCCGCCTTCCCATGCCTGGAAACGACGGGCGGTGCGAATACGCCCCTCGCCCGGATCAAGACGAAGCATTACTTCGCCAAGGGAAAGAATGTCATAGCGGCACTCCGCCGCCGGTTTAAGCGTCAGGCTCATTTCATTTCTCCTGTTTTTAAATTCCCAAACTCCGGGAGATTCCCAGTTGCAACCCGCGAATTTCCGACAAACCGCGCAAGCGTCCGATACAATGGTATCCGGGGGTTTTTAGCGGAGGCTTCCTGAGGTCGTCAAGCATCGTTAATCCATGATCGGGGCGAAATGCCAGCCGCCAGTCGGAACGTCCGGCCTCTTTTCGTCTTTTCATCTCAAGCAGAATTTCCTTCACGACCGCGTACATGTCAACCGAACCTCCGAGATGCGAGGCTTCGTAAAAACTGCCGTCGGCATTCCGCTGTGTGCTGCGAAGATGAAACACATGAAACCGGCTTCCGTAACGACGGATCATCCCCGGCAAATCATTATCGCCCCGTGCACTGAACGAACCGGCACAGCAGCACACCCCGTTCGCCGGCGAATCGGCCATGGCGAGCAGCGCCTGAATGTCGGCTTCGCAGGAGACAATCCGGGGCAGCCCCAGAATCGAAAACGGCGGATCATCCGGATGAATGGCCATGCGAATGCCCGTTTCCTCGCACACCGGAATCACCTCCTGAAGAAAACACTTCAAATGGTTCTGCAGCCGGGCGTGATCAATCCCGTCGTACTTTGCCAGCCTGTCGCGGATATCCTGCAGCGTAAGCCCCATGCTCACGCCGGGAAAGACATCAATGATGGTCTTTTCGAACGCCTCCGCGCCGGCCGGATCCAGTGACTGGAAAAACTGCTCTGCTTTTTTCAACTGCTCCGGCGAACAGTTCTGCTCGGCACCGGGCCGTTTTAACAGATAGATTTCAAACGCGGCGAAATGAACCGGATCGTAATACAGGCTTTCAGTGCCGTCCGGCAGCCGGTACGCCATATCGGTGCGCACCCAGTCGAGAACCGGCATGAAGTTATAAATGACCAGATCCAGCCCTTCAGCGGCGAGGTTGCGCAGCGTTTCTTTATAGTTTTCAATGTGCTGCACATAATTCCCGTTCCGGAGTTTAATCTCTTCCGAAACGGGAACCGATTCGACGGCGGTCCATTCCAGCCCGTACTCCGCCAGCATTTGTTTGCGCGCCGCAATTTCATGGCGCGGCCAGACCTCTCCGTACGCAATGTGATGCAAAGAAGTGATTACGCCTTCGCAGCCGCACTGCCGGATGTCATTCAGCGAAACCGGGTCGGAGGGCCCGAACCACCGGAGCGTTGATTTCATCTTCAAAGATTATACTCCGCTGTATGCAGAGAACCCGCCGTCCACCGGAATAACCACGCCGGTAACAAAAGCCGCAGCCTCTGAAATCAGATAATGAATCGTTCCGTACACCTCATGCTGTTCGCCGAAACGGCGGAACGGAGTTTTATTGATCACCTGCTGCCCGCGGGCCGTGTACGTGCCATCCTCGTTTGTCAGCAAGGCCCGGTTCTGATTGCCGATGAAAAAGCCGGGGGCCAGCGCACAGACGCGAACCTTGTCGCCGTATTTAATCGCCATTTCGGTCGCCATCCATTTGGTGAAATTATCGATCGCGGCTTTGGCGTTGGAATATCCCAGCACACGGGTCAGCGCCTGCGTTGCGGACATCGAAGAAAAATTCACCACGCATCCGGACTTCTGCGCCTTGAACGCTTTTGCAAAGGTCATGGTGGGCATCACCGTTCCCTTGAGGTTCAGGTCGAGCACTTTGCTGTAGTCCTCAATTTTCAGATCAAACACATCCTTATCGGGACCGATGGTGGCGCCGGGCATGTTGCCGCCTGCACCGTTAATCAACACGTCAATCCGTCCGATGTCCGTCATGATTTTTTCATAGACCGCATCCAGCGCCGCCTGATCCAGCACACTGCCGGCATACCCGCAGCATTGATCAGAAATTTTCTTCGCCTCAGCCACGGTCCGATCAACGGCATCCTGAAACAAATCCAGATAAATCACATAGGCGCCCTGCTCCTGCAAATAGTTTGCCGTTCCGCCCGCCAATACACCCGCCGCACCCGTTACCGCAATGACCTTGCCTTCAAGATTGAAAAGATTTTCCATAATAACTCCTTAAATTTACCTGTCTCAATTGGTTGAGCTATCAAGCTCCGTATGGTTTTATATGCAAAAACCTGTTTTACACCATCCTAAATTCCATATTTTTTCAGATAAGGAAATTCCATGACCATCAGCCAGAAACAAATCGCAGAAAAACTGGGCGTATCCATCACGCTGGTATCCCGTGTACTGTCCGGAAAAGCAGCGGAAATCGGCATCGCGCAAAAAACCATCGAACGGGTTCTGCGCACAGCAGAAGAACTGGGCTATGTTCCCAGCATAGCCGCCCTGTCCCTCAAAGGAAAATCCACCCGCACCATCGGTGTCGCGGTGTATGATTTTAATGACCCGTTCTTCGGCGCACTCATTAAACAAATTCAAATCCAGGCTCACGAACATAACTATTCGCTCGTTCTGGCCGGACTCCTCAACCGCATTCCGGACGAACAGGATTTGCAACCGCTTCACAAATACACCCTCGACGGACTTATCATCCTGGGATCCGACACAAAAGCCGAATGGCTGAACCCGTTCCACTCACTTCCCGCAGCCCGGATCGGACACGGTTTCCGCGAAGAAAACAGTCTTCGGGTCACGGTGGATGAATACGACGCGGCAAAAAAACTGATGCAGCATCTGGCCGCCGGCGGACGGCGAAATCCGGTCTGCATTTCCGGCTCGCGGATGGTACACCATCTGCGAACAGCGGCGATGGAAAAGGCCGCCGCCGATTCAGGCCTTTCGTTGACCTCCGTCATATCCGGTGAAAAAGATTCTTTTGCTGTCGGGCAGACCGTCACACAACATCTTCTAAACACCGCCTCATCCAAGGCCGATGCCCTGATCTGCGTCACAGACCAGATTGCCATGGGTGCGTTACACACATTGGACAGCGCCGGGATCTCCGTTCCCGAACAAATCGCGGTTACGGGATTCGACGATA
>JALOTS010000237.1 GCA_025457785.1 Pontiellaceae bacterium
TACCGTATAACGCTGTTATGCGCAACGCTCAATTGCACCGCTCGCCGATTTCCGATGGGAAAATCGCGGCAGGAACCCGAGATCTTGCAAGCGCATCAAAGACGGCAAGAATCACACCGGAGCGTGGTTGAACGCGTGCGCATCCGCCTTCGCGACCCGAAGAGCCGAAAAAGAAATGCAGTGAAGACCGTTGAGTCAGTCCGTATAATCAGCGAAGTTTCTTCAACCGGCCCAGCACTTCAAGAACGCTTCGGCTGCTTTCGTCTTCACTTTCGATTTTCCGGACGGCCTCTTCCACGTTAATGTGGTGCTCTTCAAGCTGTATGAACTGATTGATCGTTTTCTTGAGTCTCTTTTGGGTCATCCGCTCAACCATATTGCAGAAGTCATCCACCAGTTCTTTGGGCTTTCGGGAATAGAGCAGCGAAAGCGTCAGTACCGGTTTTTTCAAGGTCGGATTGAGTACGACCCCATAAGCCGGTTTAACATGATCCGCGGCAAAATAGTCCAGAATGTTGTAGAAACAGGAGGTCATGTCCCGATCCGGAACTTCTAAAAGAAACATCGCTTCGATGGGCTGTTCCGGAGGAAGCAATGTTTGATTGCAGCTTTCTTTCAGCAGATCGGCAAATGGACGGTTCGGGGTATATTCGAACTGACAGAAGTGATTGAAATAGGGTTTTGACAGATAAACCCGGAAGTCTTCGTGGTCCACATGACCATCCAGCAGTTCCATTTCATCCCCTTTGCGGGGGATGGATAGAAAATTGTTCAGCCCGGATGCCAGCATAGTGTTGTAATCATATTCTGCGATTCGCCCCTCAAATTTCAGCTTATTCGAAAACAAAATCATGTTTCCGGTATTCCCTGAGTCAATGGCCTGTGAAACCGGTCCCATGAGAAAGGCCACGGTGTTTTCCACGAACTCGGCGCTTTCCAGTTCTACATAGGGCAAAATGAAGGCAAACAGTGTCTTATCGTTTAGTGAAATCGAGGGCTCACCGGCAATTTTATTGAGAAGAACCGAGACTATGCCGTTTCCGGTTCCCCCGCCGGTGGAGGTAAAAACAATTTCGCCCTTGATCAGTTCATAAATTGCTTCGCTGATGGAAACGAACGCCGTCCGCCCGACTTCAGGGTTTTTACCGGCGCCCTGGAATTTTCCCCGGGACGAATGCGCCACGGCCAGAATTTTGTTCCGCGCTTCCGTTTTATCCAGTTCCGACTGTGAAACGTTTACTATCGTTGCTTTTTCAGGACCTAATAACGATGCCAGCTTGCTGCCTGCTCCGCCGATTCCAATACTCATTTCATTCCCTCCAGAAATCTTGACCGTTTGATTTTAAAATTTCCGCTTTTCACGAGATCTTCCAGCGCCTGAGCTCCGGACTCCGACAGATACACATTTTTCCGGTTCCGCTCATCTCTTACTTCTATGAAGCAGAGCATATACAGCGATTCAACATACGCCATCACGCTCTGCTTGGTCCGTGTTATGCCCAGCTCTTTCAGGTCATCAAAGGCGTTTGTGATATTATATCGAACTCCCTTAACCTCTGCGTCTGCCGCCCAGTACAGCACCAGAAAATGACACTCCTTCAGCCGCTTAAGCTGCTCTTTGTATAGACTGTCCATCCCCTGCTCTGTTCTCCCTTTGCGTTCAAAAGCTTTTTGACCACGCGCTGAGAATTGCATTTTATAAAAACGAAAATCAACACGAAATGTATAAATTTTTAGTTATATGAACTAAACTATACTATAATTTAATAAACTAAATAAAATTAGACGCTATACATAAATAATTGTAAACAAAATACTTAGATAATAAAAATCGATGGTGTGCTTTGTTGTTTTTTCACAAAAATTCATCGGAAAATTAGCTTACTGTAGTTTACTAAAGTAAACTAATATCAAAAATCGACCCGTCTTGCCGCTGGAAATGATTTCAAAGAATTCCCCTGGGCATTTTTTAATGTGATTCAAAAACAGCCTGAAAACCACAAAAAACCCAAAGAAATACAGGCAACCCCGACTATTCCGGCAAAAAAGATTACGTTATGGAATGTCTATGACATCCATCGACATCATTTAACCCACTTCGTTATTTCTTCCAGAAATTATCCATCGCATTCGCCCGGGGTCGTGATTATTTTGATCCTGGGTTCTTTTTGATCCCGCCGCCCCGGTTATTTGTAGAAAACCGCCAGCCAAACCGTTCGATTGACAGGATCAGTCTGTTCAACACGGTGTTTTGTCCCGGACGGAAGATTCAGGAAGTCCCCGGCGGTCAGTGAAATTAAACGATCCTCAACTTGAAGCTGCGCGGTTCCTTCCAGCAAAATAAACCATTCATTTTCGGCCTGATTATACCAAAACTCAGACGGCGAGGCCTGTCCGAAAGACACAATCCGTTCAATACGAACCTGTTCTGCGACCAACAGCGCAGAAACGATTTCGTTGGATGCAGTCAGCGGGATTTGCTCAAAAATATTTTTCATGGACAAAGGATACATAATGGACGGAACGTAAAAAATGTTTTTGTTTTTCATGTGTGGTTTTCAGTCGGATTCTTTTTTGGTTGCGGCTCTGGCGCGCCGGGCTAAAGTGGCTTTCGGACTTCGGAACGGGGATTTATTCCAAATGGATGAAAAAAAAATCTATGATGTCATCGTGGTTGGCGGCGGGCATGCGGGTTGTGAGGCAGCATTGGCTTCGGCGCGGCTCGGAGCGAAGACCGTGCTTTTGAGCTTAAGTAAAAAGTTCATTGGAAAAATGTCCTGTAATCCGTCGATTGGAGGAATTGCTAAATCTCATATAACGTGTGAGTTAGATGCACTTGGCGGAGAACAGGCCCGCAATACCGATTACACCGCTATTCAGTTGCGCACGTTGAACACGCGCAAAGGGCCGTCGGTCCAGGCGTTCCGTGCGCAATGCGATAAAGAGCTTTATCCCGTCCGGATGCAGGCCGTTATTGCGTTGCAAACCAATTTAACCATACTGGAGGTGTCCGTTGCCGCCATTTGGACTGAAAACGGAGTTCTTCGGGGAGTCACGTTAGAGTCCGGCGAAAAAATTGCCGGGAAATCAGTGGTGTTGACCGCCGGAACGTTTATGCGCGGGCGTGTGATGATCGGGCAAAAGGTTGTTCAAGAGGGACGATGGGGAGAAAGGGCGGTTGATGCACTTTCCGCATCACTGGAAAACCTTGGCTTTGAGCTGAATCGAATGAAAACCGGCACTCCGCCGCGATTGCACAAAGACAGTGTTGATTACTCAAAAATGGCCATACAGCCCGGAGATAATCCGCCGCCGTTTTTTTCGCGGGCGGCAAAAAAAACAGTTCAGGAAGGGAAATCGGACAAATCTGGGGTTATTAGTGGAGCAAACTACACTGCGATTGCGGAGGGTCTTTCGAGGAATTCCGGCGAAAGTTCCACGTGGAACATTGCGGAGGCAGATCGACAATCTATTGTTTCGGAGGGTAATCCGCAGATTCCCTGTTTTTTAACCCACACGACCGAAAAAACGCATCAAATCATCTCAGATAATTTAAAAAAGAGCTCTCTTTACGGAGGATTGGTTCAAGGAACCGGGGTTCGGTATTGTCCATCGATTGAAGATAAAGTGGTTAAGTTTGCACAGCGGACCTCACATCACGTTTTTATTGAGCCCGAAGGAAGAAATAATATAAGAACTTATCCTAACGGTACTTCCAACAGTTTACCTGAAGATGTTCAGTTGGAAATGATTCATTCCATCCCGGGTTTGGAAAAAGCTGTTTTTCTTCGTCCGGCCTATGCCATCGAGTATGACTATGCCCCGCCGACACAACTTTTCCATACCTTGGAAACCAAGCAGGTGGAAAATCTGTATTTTGCCGGACAGATCAACGGAACCACCGGCTACGAAGAGGCCGCAGGGCAGGGGTTTGTTGCCGGAGTCAATGCCGCACGCAAAGCAATGGGGCTGCCTGCCTTCATCTTGGGCCGGCACGAGGCCTATATCGGTGTGTTAATTGACGATTTGGTACTGAAAGGCACGGATGAGCCCTATCGCATGTTTACGTCGCGGGCTGAACACCGGCTGACTCTTCGGCAGGACAACGTTCATTTTCGTCTGTACGGGCGCGCCAAGGAGCTGGGCATCGTTTCTGTGGAGGAATTGCAAAAAACCGAACAGATGCAAGCGCAAATCGCGGCGGAAATGGAACGGCTGCGGAAAAAATTTTATAACGGTGCATCGTTGGCGCAGATTCTTTGCGGACAGGATAAGCGTTATGCCGACTTGCCCGGTGAAAAGCCGGATCTGCCGCCGGAGGTCATTGAGCAGGTGGCGGTCGGCATTAAATATGACGGTTA
>JALOTS010000238.1 GCA_025457785.1 Pontiellaceae bacterium
CGGTGCCTCCCGCAATATCCATCACACCGGCATTCAGCATCAAACTATCCACATCCAGTAATCCGCCTTTATGGATGGTTGTTCGCGTATAGAGAACCTCTGATCCCGCGTAGTTTTCATTGTGGTAAAAGGCATTAGCGACCCGAACCGTTCCCTCGTGAATAGTGAGCGATCCGCTGGGGGCATTTAAATGTCCGACAAAAAACCGGGAGTTAAAGGTGGCGGAGCCTTTGTTTTGAACGACGATGGAGCCGAATGAGGCGTACCCGACGGAATTATAGTCCGACGTGAGTGTTGCGGTAAGAGAGCCTCCGTTAATAATCAGAGTTGCCGAACCGGCGGATGCAAGATGAATCGACCCGACCACAACATCACTGGTGATTTCCGCTTTAGCCCCGTTAAGCAGCCGGGCAATGTCCAATGGGCCGGGAATGCCTGATGGAGTCTTCTTGTCCGAATAGACCCAAAGCGCTTCATTCGTCCAGTTGTTGTTCTCATTTTTGTATCCGATGAAATCAAACCTTTCAGCCTGAACAGAATGGATTAGCGCCATGACACCCAGCGCGAATAAACACATTGTTTTTTTTGCGGGCATAACACGATTCCTTTTTTTCCGATCGGGCCGTATGGTAAACAAATATCCGGGGGAAATCACTCTATTTTCAGGGCCAGAAGAGTCATGTCGTCATATTGGGGTTGAGTGCCGATATGCAGAGCGATCTGGACACAAATGGTTTTAATCAGCGTTTCCACGTTGCCGGAGGCATCGGAACTGATGGTCTGGAAAAGATTTTCAGAACCCCATTCAGTGTTTCGGTCATCAAGCGCTTCCGTAATCCCGTCGGTGTAAACAACCACCACATCGCCGGAAGTCAGTTGAACGGAAACATCGTGAATGGCCTCATCGAAAATAGCGGACTCGGCGAGTCCAATTGCAATGCCTTTTGCGTCGAGTGCTTCAAGGGTTTCGCAGCCGGCGCGTTTGAGCAACGGGCGTTCGTGACCGGCGCGGGCGAATTTGAGTTCGCGGGTACGGATGTTCAGCACCAGATAAAGCATGGTAATGAACATGTCTTCCGCGAGGTTGGCGCTTAAAACCCGGTTGAGTTCGGAAAGGATGCGTGACGGACTTTGTTCCTGAAGAGCCCGTGCGCGGAGAACGCCTTGGCAAACCGCCATCATCATGGCACCGCCAATTCCTTTTCCGGAGACATCGGCAATGGCGATTCCAAGATGTTCATCGTCGATGTGAAGCACATCATAATAATCCCCGCCGATATTAAAAGCAGGCAGGTTGCAGGCGGAAAGCTGAACCCCTTTAATTTTCGGAAGCTGCTGCGGAAGCAGGGAGGATTGAATTTGTTTTGCCGCCAGCATGTCGCGGTCAAGCTGCCGTTTTCGGTCCAGCTCGGCTTTGAGTCCTGCATAGTGAACGGGAACGGAGGCCTGGTCGGCCATGGCCTGAAGCAGGCTGAGGTCGCTGTAAGTAAAGGGCTGTCCATCGGTGCGGTTGGTCAGCGCGATGACCCCAAGCACTTCATTGCCGAACCGCATCGGAACGATCAGGAGAGAATGGATTTTGAGAAACTCATTGGTATAGACCGGAACACGCACGTCCATTTCTGCATCTTCAATGATGATGCCGGGAATCATAAAGCGGGGGGAAAATGCCGGAAACGGCGCGCGCGAAGAGCCGGGAACGGTCCGGCGTAAAAAGATAAATGACACCGGAGGCGGCTTTCGCGGTTTTTGCAGTAAAGAAGAGAATCCGTTTAAGAAGAGATTCCATGTTCATTTCTTCCGCAGAGGAAAACACCTCTCCGATATTATGAATGAAATCAAAAACAACTTCGCGCTCCTGCCGCAGCGCGACATTTTGTCGGCGGAGTTTGCGGCTGCCGAAAAACATCCGGCTGACAAAGATGGAAAGGATCGCGCCGAGCAGGAAAAAGAAAATTTCCAATATTAATGTGGACGGTTGTTCAAACATACGCACCTACTCAAACCGGCTTACATCGGCTTTTAAGTATTCAATCACCCGCTTAAAGCGCGGGCGGTTTTCTTCACTCAGTTCCGAAAGGGTTTCGTGCGCCTGCAGGGCGGTTTCCGCCAGATCTTTTTTGGTTGCAGATCCAATCGGAAGCGTTTGAGAGATTTCCGCAGGCAGTTCATGCCCGTGGCTGTTTCCATAGTGGGCAATCACCTGATCGACACCGAGCGTCGCCAGCAGCGCTCTGTTTTTTTCTGAAAGATGAATCAGTTCCAATGTCTGATTAAACTGTTTCAGACGTCCGGAAAGCCCGGCCAGTACGCCCATAAAGGTGCTGTCCATTCCGATGCAATCGGCAAGATCCAGCACGACCACGGAAAGCGGCAGTTTAGAGGTGACCTCCATGATAAATTGTTTCAGAGAGGCGCTGACCTTAAATGATCCGCGTCCGGACACCCGGATAAAAACCTTGTTGCCGACCATGGCGGCCTGCAAGTCGTCGTTCGGTTGTTCCGCTTCAGTCATAAATGAGAAAACTCCTTACCTTAAGCTGTCCGGAGTCTAATCGGCTCCGGATAGCAGTGCAAACGATAAGATGGAAAACCTTATTCCGCAGAATCAATGATGACCACGCACTCCCCTTTTACGGTTCGTTCGCCGAATTGCCTTCGGATCTGTTCCGGCGTGCCGCTCAGAAGTTCCTCAAACTTTTTCGTCAGCTCGCGTGCGACAAAAACAGAGCGGTCGGGGCCCATAACTGTTTCGATTTCCTCAAGCAGCGTCAGCAGACGGTAGGGTGATTCATACAGGATCACCGGAACCGGCAGGGCGGCGCACTGTTCCAGTGTTCGCCGGCGGGCGCCGCTTTTACGCGCAAGAAACCCGGCAAAAAGGAACCCGTGCCCGCCGAATCCGCTCAGCGCCAATGCGGTGGTTGCCGCCGTCGGGCCTGGTGCGGAGGTGATCATCACCCCCGCCGTGCGGCAGGCCGCCACAATGCGCGCCCCGGGGTCGGAAATGCAGGGCATTCCGGAGTCGGTAACCATGGCGACGGCTTCCCCGTTTTTAATCCGTTCGATTATTTCCCCGCACCGCCGGGCTTCATTGAATTTATGGCAACTGATACAGCAGGTTTTAATTCCGAAATGAGTCAGTAGATTACGCGTTGTCCGCGTGTCTTCCGCAATAATCAGAGAAGCCCCTTGCAGCGTTTCGATGCCGCGTGAGGTCATATCGCCAAGATGGCCGATCGGTGTGCCGACAATATAGAGACCGGCATCCATTAGAACGTCTCCAGGTGTTCAATGACTTCACATAGCGGCAGGCCAACCACGTTGGAATAGGAACCGTCGATGCGCCGCACCATACCCGCCGCGCCGTTTTGTATGGCATAAGCTCCGGCTTTGTCCAGCGGGTCGCCTGTGGCGACATAGGCCGCAATCTCTCTGTCGGAAAGCTCGCGGAACAGCACGGCGGTGGCAACATGGAAGCAAACCGTTTTCTCTGCGGAACGCAGGCAGACTCCGGTAATGACCTCGTGAAGCTTTCCGGAGAGCAGGCGGAGCATCGCCGCGGCATCGTCAGCATCGGACGGTTTGCCGAGGATGCGCCCGTCGGAAGCCACCACGGTATCTGCGCCGAGCAGGATTTCACCGGGCTGAACCGGAAGGCTTTCCGCCTTTTCCCGTGCGGTGCGGACGGCGTATTCCGTCGGCGTTTCACCGGCGGGCTGCCGTTCGTCCGCATCCGGACGGATAATTTCGAAAGGAATCCCTGCGCACCGCAGCAGTTCCGCGCGTCGGGGCGAGGTACTGGCAAGAATCAGTTTAAAACAGGTTTTCATTACAGGGTTCGGAGGATAACGGGGACAAGATAAAGGGGATACGCCGGTTGTGTCGAATGAATTATGTAACAGCAGCTACGGGAATACAAAGGATTGCCATTTGCGCTAAAATCGGGCACAACCACTCCAACAGTTTAAGGAAAACAGTATGAGCATACCAACCAGTAATTTTATTCATGATATTATTGAAGCAGATTTGGCCTCCGGCAAATACACGGAAGTGGTTACCCGCTTCCCTCCCGAGCCTAACGGCTATCTGCACATTGGCCACGCCAAAGCCATTTGCCTCGATTTCGGCACCGCCCTCAAATACGGCGGACGCTGTCATTTGCGTTTTGACGATACCAACCCGACCGCTGAGGACACCGAGTATGTCGAAGCCATCGAAAACGATGTCCGCTGGCTCGGCTTTGACTGGGGTGAAAACCTTTTCTGGGCATCCGATTATTTCGGCCGCATGGTCGAATGCGCCGTTGAGCTGATCAAGATCGGGAAGGCATATGTCTGCGATTTAAGCGTTGATGCGTTCAAAGAATATCGCGGCGTGCCGAACATCCCCGGCAAAGAACCGGCAGGCCGCAGCCGTTCTATCGAGGAAAATCTCGATCTGTTCGAGCGGATGAAAAAGGGCGAATTTGCCGACGGAACGTATGTTTTGCGCGCAAAAATCGATATGGCTTCGCCGAACCTGCACATGCGCGACCCGGCTATTTACCGTATTAAACACGCATCGCATCACAATACCGGCGATACCTGGTGCATCTATCCGATGTACGACTTCGCCCACTGTCTCGAAGACTCCATCGAAGGCGTTACCCATTCGATGTGTACACTCGAATTCGAAGTCCACCGCCCGCTCTACGACTGGATCCTCGAAACGCTCAATCTGTATCAGCCTCATCAGTACGAATTCGCCCGCCTCAACCTTACCTACACCATCATGAGCAAACGTAAACTGCTTGAGCTGGTGAAGGAAAACCTCGTCAACGGCTGGGATGATCCGCGCATGCCGACGATCTGCGGCATGCGCCGCCGGGGCTGCACGCCCGAAGCGATCCGCGCCTTCTGCACCGAAATCGGTGTCACCAAAACCGAAAGCCTGACCGATGTCGCTTTGCTCGAGCATCATGTGCGCAACGACCTTAACGAAATCGCGCCGCGCCGCATGGCTGTACTTGATCCGCTCAAAGTGGTTATCACCAGTTATCCCGAAGGAGAGACCGAAGAATTCGAGCTGCCGAACCATCCCAATAAACCGGAAGCAGGCACACGAACCGTTCCATTCACTCGCGAAATTTTCATCGAACGCGAAGATTTTATGGAAGAACCGTCGAAGAAATTCTTCCGCCTCGCACCCGGTACCGAAGTGCGCCTGCGCGGCGCTTATCTCGTCACCTGCACCCGAGTCATCAAAGACGCGGACGGAAATATCACAGAATTGCACTGCACGCACGATCCTGAATCGAAAGGCGGCAACGCGCCCGACGGACGGAAAGTCAAAGGCACCATTCACTGGGTCTCCGCACGGCACGGAATCAAAGCCGAAGTGCGCCTTTATGACCGTCTGTTCACCAGCGAAAATCCTGCGGCGGAAGAGCGCGATTTCAAAGACTATCTCAATCCAGATTCTCTAAAGGTCATTACCGGTATCATTGAACCCGGACTGGCGGCGGCCAAGGCCGGTGATAAATTCCAGTTCGAGCGTGTCGGCTACTTCTGCGCCGATTTGGACACGGCGGAATCCAAGCCCGTCTTCAACCGCACCGTCGGCCTGAAAGACTCGTGGAATAAATAAATTCAAGACGACCAGACCGCAGCAAAAGTCTGATTCTTCTTGGAAATATCTTTAAAATGAACCAGTGCATGCGGTTCTCCATGAAAACGTGAAAGACATGAGCCGTTAAGCTCATGTCTTTCATCGTCATAGATACACGCTTGATTAACGGGGTTTCAGCTCAATCAGGTCGAAATACGCCGTCCCTGAAAATGTCGAGTCCGAAAACATTCTCACGGTTAAACTGGTATTCGTCGCCGTAAAGCTGCCCGAAT
>JALOTS010000239.1 GCA_025457785.1 Pontiellaceae bacterium
CAGAAACGGGACATCGTGCGGATCGGGAAGGTCGGGGCTGGAGGCTTTTCAAACGGACCGTAATCCTGTGGGTAACCGAATGTCGATCCAGCCATTATTCCTGTCAGCAGTAAGCACGTCTTCTTATTCATGGTGTCTGTTCTTCTTAATTGTTGTCAGGTATCGTATCGAAGCCGGTCGGACACTGGGCGTCTGCTCTTGCATATCGGTTGCTTCTTTTATTTTGTTTGACGCAGACTGACTCGCGATATGGAATGTCGCCATTAAACAGGAGGGTAACGTGTGAGCAATCCGTGTGAACACGGAAGCCGGACTGGATATTCAGTTGAAAGCCGGGCGTTTACGCCTTCGGAATGGAAGTACACATGAACCACCGCAACGCTTTTCAGGATTATCGTGCGCCGGCTTTTTACATGATTACCATGACGACGCTTAACCGCCGTCCGCTTTTTGCCGCCTGCGCGGATAACCTTTCAACACTGAATGAGGATGGCTGGCTGGTTTATAACCTGTGGCATGCCATGCCGAAAACCTATCCGGAACTGTCTCTTTCGACGCTGGTGATTATGCCGGATCACCTGCACGGAATTGTGCGCGTAACGGAACGCATGGCGCACAGCGTGGGAGTGCCTCTGCGTTCCTTCAAATCACAGGTGACCAGCGCGCTGCGAAAGAAATATGAGAACCCGACCCTTGAGGTGTGGAATCCGGGTTATCATGATCTGTGCGTCTGGCGTAAAGGGGCGCTGAAAGCATATACGCATTATCTTTGCGATAATCCGCGCCGGTATTGTCTGCGAAAAGAGCATCCGGATCTCTTTGTCCGGGTCAATCATCTTCAGCACCCCCGATTGCCGACGGAGCAGGTGTGGAGCGGGTATGGCAACCGCTTTCTGCTCGACCGTCCGGAACTCATCAGCCTGCGGGTTTCCCGTCGGGCTTCGTCGACAGACATAGCAGGGTTGTGCAAATCCGTTCTTGAGCAGACAGCGCACGGCGCGGTGGTGATTTCGCCCTTCATTTCACCGGGCGAAAAGGCAGCGGTATCGGCCATTCTCGATGCGGATCGCGGTGACGTTATTCTTATGAAAGCCGGAGGGTTTCCTGACGGGTATAAGCCTTCCGGGCACTATTACGATCTCTGTGCGTAAGGACGTCTCCTGATTCTTACGCCTTATCCCGATTGTAATTCGTCGTCGGCATTGACAAGGGAACAGTGCAGTGCCCTGAATACGTGGTGTACCCGGATTGCCCGAACAGAAACCTCCTGAAAAACTTCTCAAAGTGGTTAATTAATCTTTTTGGTGAGTGCCGGAAGATAAGGGCAGAGAACCTTTGAACGAAGGTTCTGGATTTTTCATCAATGGCTGTTGTTTCGCAACAAATACAGCCTCGCGCAGGCAAGGGCATCAGAAAGCGCTTCGTGGTGGTTGAGTTCGATGTGGAGACGTTGGCAGCAGTCGCTGAGTTTGCAGGGACGGAAGCCTTTCGTTCGGTAGATTCGCATCGTACATTCCCATTGGTCCGTCAGGCCCAGCGCTCCATAGTCCAATCCGTAATGGCTCATTGTGTGTTTCAGGACGCTGCGGTCGAAGGATTCGTTATGCGCGACGACTATGCGCCCGGCGAGTCGCTTGTGAATTTCGGGATAGAGTTCGGCAAAGGTCGGTGCCGTTACGGTGTCTTTCGGGCGGATGCCGTGAACTTCGATGTTCCAGAACGAGTATTCGTTGTCCGGAGGCCGAATGAGTGTGGAGTATTGATCAACGATTTCGCTGTTTTCCACCGTCACAATCCCGACGGCGCAGGCGCTGTGACGCTGTGCCGTCGCTGTTTCAAAATCTATGGCTGTAAAATTCATGGGGCGTGTTTATCACGTGAACCCGGCGCGGCAAAGCCGCAACCAAAAAAGATTTTCTTTGCACCAGCGCCCGCAGAGTGATTTACGCCGGTTAGAAACGTTCTGCGCCCTCTGTGAGGAATAAAAAACCGTGAATCAAGGCGCGGCTGTATTGATCTGCCGCAGGGCTTCGTAAAGTACAATCGGGGACGGAAAAGGGGACGTTCCTTGTATTATTTTGATTATAAGCAAGATACGGGTTTATTAACGCAAAAATATCTCCGGAGATTGAGGTTGTGTTCCCCACTATTCCCCGGCTGTTTGCTACAGCGAGTTTGCGACGGATGTAAAAAATCTTCCGTTATCTGCCGGGCACAAAAACGTTTCCATTTTTCCATATTTCCGCTATTTCATTATTCCATTATTTCAATGTTGTATTATGACTACCCGCTACAAACTGACGATTGCATACGACGGAACCAATTATGCCGGCTGGCAGGTGCAGCCGGGCAAAATGACCGTGCAGGGCGAGATTGAAAAGGCGATTGAAAAGATGACGGGGCGGCATATCCGGATTCATCATTCAGGCCGCACGGATGCCGGGGTTCACGCCAAAGGGCAGGCGGCCCATTTTGATCTGAAGGAGCCGGTGGACGCCGGACGTTTTATGAACGGACTGAATGCCCATCTTGAGTTCGATGTGCGCGTCATGAAGATGGAAAAGGTGCGTCCGGATTTCAATGCCCGGTATGATGCCGTCAGCAAGGAATACCGTTATTTCGTCTGGAACGGTCATGCGGTGCCGCCGGAACTTCGGCTCTACCGTCTGCACGAGCGGCGCAGGCTGAACATCCGGGCCATGCGTCAGGCAGCGGAACAACTGGTCGGGAAGCACGACTTTGCGGCATTCACCTCGAATCCGCGCCGCGAAATTGAAGGCACGGTGAAGACGGTGACAAAGATCACGGTCAGCCGGACGAGGGAGGGCGATGTGACGATCCGCGTGGTCGGCGAAGGGTTTCTGTATAAGATGGTGCGCAGCATCGCCGGATTTCTGCTGCGTGTCGGAATCGGAGAATTGCAGCCTGAAGAGGCCGGAAAATTTCTTAAAGCCGGAGTGCGCACGAATCTGGTTCCGACCGTCCGCCCGCTCGGTTTGTTCCTGTGGCGTGTCGATTATTAAGCCCGATCAGACCGCAGACGCGATGAAGAGATATGTTTTTTGCGTGAACTCCGTTGAATGTGCGTGTAGCTTGTGCGTTCACTTTTCAGGAGAACGTTTATGGCAAAACAGGCAAAGACCGCAATTTCCCCGACGAGGGAAGAGAATTATCCGGAGTGGTATCAGCAGGTGGTGCGCGCCGCCGAGCTGGCTGAAAACAGCGATGTGCGCGGCTGTATGGTGATTAAACCGTGGGGCTATGCGCTATGGGAAAATATCCGGACGGCGCTGGACGGTTATTTCAAAGCGACCGGTCATGTGAACGCTTATTTCCCGCTTTTCATTCCGTTGAGTTATCTCGAGAAGGAAGCGGAGCACGTCGAAGGATTTGCCAAGGAGTGCGCGGTGGTAACACATCACCGTCTTGAAGCCGGCCCGAATGGAAAGTTGATCCCGGCCGGCGAGCTGGAAGAGCCGCTCGTGGTGCGTCCAACCTCTGAAACAATTATCGGCGCAACCTATGCCAAATGGGTTCAGAGTTATCGCGATCTGCCGATTCTGATTAATCAGTGGGCCAATGTAGTGCGCTGGGAAATGCGTACACGGCTGTTTCTGCGCACGGCGGAATTTCTCTGGCAGGAAGGGCATACGGTTCATGAAACCAGTGCGGAGGCATGGGACGAAACGGTTAAGATGCTGAATGTCTATAAACAGTTTGCTGAAGAATATATGGCGATGCCGGTGCTGACCGGTGAGAAAACGGCGGGCGAGCGGTTTCCGGGCGCAGTGAATACTCTGTGCATTGAGGCGCTGATGCAGGACTGCAAGTCATTGCAGGCCGGGACCAGTCATTTCCTCGGGCAGAATTTTGCGAAGGCCTCCGGCATTCAGTTTCAGTCGCGCGAGGGCTGTCTGGAGACGGCGTGGACTACCTCCTGGGGCGTTTCGACCCGGCTGATCGGCGGCATGATTATGACGCATGCGGATGACGACGGGATGATTATGCCGCCGCGTCTGGCTCCGTCTCATGTTGTGATTCTGCCGATTATCCGCACTGACGCGGACAAAGAAAAAATTATGCAGTACTGCAACGAAACCGCCGCGATGCTGCGTGCGCAGACCTATGCCGGACACCCGGTTGACGTGGTGGTGGACAGCCGCGATATCAATGCCGGCGAAAAGGGCTGGCAGTGGGTCAAAAAGGGAATTCCGCTTCGCGTGGAAATCGGACCGCGTGATATGGAAAGCGGCGGCGTGTTTGTGGCGCGCCGCGACAAAGGCGCGAAAGAAAAATACGGCCAGAACCGTGCGGAGTTTGTCGCGTCCATTGCGACCGTGCTTGCGGA
>JALOTS010000017.1 GCA_025457785.1 Pontiellaceae bacterium
TTTCGTCCTGATAGATCAGATCAACCTCGCCCCGAAAGTAACCTATCTTTACAAACGCCCCGGTAAAAAACCGGTCGGGTTCAGGATGGAAAAGGAGCAACGCGGCTCGTTTTAAATAGGCTCCTTCAATCAAATTCAGCTTTTCGATCAATGTGGCAGCAGACCCTCGCAATAGACCCAGCTCCATGCGCTGACTCTGCCGGGCCAGTTTTTTAAAGAGCGCCATCGCAGAACTTGAGAGATCGCGCACCGTAACCTGTGGAAACGGAGTGCTGTCCCAGTGCCGCCCCCGCTTTTGAAGCAGAAAACGTTCGAGAGCCGCGCCTTTAAGTGCTTGCACGGTGCTGCCGGAACGATAGAAGTATTCACCTTTGTAGCTGATCGGGTTGGGATACGCATCAACCGCAATCCGAATCAGCTGGGCCGCGCCTTCTTTAATTTGTATTCACGTTGCTGATGTTCGGTCATATACCTGTTCCTCTTGTGCTTTCGTCCAAACGATTGCTGATTTTTATATGAAGGGCTTGTATCTGGGCAGAATAGAGACACCGCCCGACGGTGTCAACGCGGCGGGCGGGGTGTTAAACTGCATTCATCCTCATGCGGCAAGGACGGCGGCAAGCTCTTTGATCTTTTTGACCAGTTCTTCCGGTTTAAGTTGGGTGCGGCCTGCGCCAGCTCCCTGGTTCTCATCTCAGTCTTCCTTCGACACAAAAAACCTCCGGATGGCGAGATCCCTACAGACGTTTTTTGGCAAAAGCCCTGCCTGATGCCGTTTTTAAATAGCGTTCAAATGCCAGAGCCCGCTCTTTATCATGAAACGCAATATACGTCTTAATCTTCCATGGCTTAAACTTGGCCGTATATGCGTCACCACCGGAATTATGGTGTTCCAGTCGTTTTTCAATGTCGCATGTAAAGCCGATGTAGAAGCGATCCGGAAAACCAATGCTGTTCAAAATATAAACGAAATAATGCGAGTCCATGGCCGGCAGATTAACCACCGCATACCGGTTCGTCAATTCGGGCGTGCCGAGCCGCAGCTGGCAAACCGCTAAAGGATCATACTGGAGAGGCCCGTTTGCGTATTCACTTCAACGCGACAGCCTCCGCTTTGACAAGCGTAGGCTGGTCGGGGTGACAAGATTTGAACTTGCGACTTCTACGTCCCGAACGTAGCGCTCTACCAGACTGAGCCACACCCCGAATTAAGAACAAGGCGGGCTATCGTACTAGGCTTCTTGTTTTTGACAAGCTTAGATTCTTCGATAAAAGAAACATACAGATCGAGCCGGCGACGGCGGCGTTGAGCGATTCGACGTTTCCAGCCATTGAAATCGAAAGGTTGCGCGTTGCGCGTGCCAAAACGGCATCAGAAATACCGTGCGCTTCATTGCCGATAACCAGGACCGTTTTCGGGCCGAAGTTCATTTGATGGAGGTTTTCACCGCCGGAAATAACGGTCGCTATCACGTCATAGCCCAGCGTTTCCAAGGTGTGGAATAGTTCAGGGCCGGTTTGCCAAACGTTGGAAAAAGGCAGTGCGCCCATGGTTGCGCGGACGGTTTTGGGATTAAACAGTTCAACGCAGTCACCGTATAAAAGAACTCCGTCGAAACCGAAGGCGACAGCGGAACGGATCAGCGTGCCCATGTTGCCGGGATCCATCACACCGTCGAGCAGCAGATAATGACCCCGCTCCGGATTTATGTTGAGCGGTTCCGGCCGGTATTCCACCACGCCGAGAATTCCTTGCGAGGTCCGGCAGTCGGAAAGCTGTTCCATGAGATCCGGCTCAACCGCATAGACCGGCACGTTGAATCCGGCGGCGAGTTCTGGCGAGGCGGAGGAGACCCAGATTTCCTGCAGCCGGTAGGCGGCCAAGGCGGTTCCGTTGGTTAGCGCGCTGAGCGCACGAACGCCTTCGATGACAAAGGCCGAGGCATCCTGCCGCTCTTTTTTGGAGCGCAGCAGCGCACGGACGGCTTTCAGTTTTGGATTGTCTCTGGAAGTGATCGTCCGCATCCGCTGCGCCCTTCGTTTATCCATTTGAAGCCGCCCGCTTCGCGCTCCAGTTGACGGAGCTGAATCGAGAGCCGTTGTTTCATACCGGTGTTAAAAATGCTGATGAGATGGAAGGCATCGGCCTCGGCGCGGTGATAAATGTCATCCGGCGTGCCGAGATAGACGGAAAGCGGTTCGAGCGAATGACTGGGGGCACCGGGAAACCACGCCCGGAACAGCGGAAGGGTGTCGAGGACCGGCAGTGCAGGCAAATCGAGTTGATTACGTGTTAATTCCGCCCGGAGAAACCCGACATCAAAGGTCGCGTTATGGGCCAGCAGGATGGTGCCGGCGCAAAACGCCTCGAACTGCGGAAACACCGCTTTAAAAAGGGGCGCGTTCTGCACATCATTGCTCTGAATGCCGTGGACCTGCGCGGCATAGATTGAAATATCGCGCTCCGGATTGATGAGCCAGTTGGTGACGGCGATAATTTCGCCGTTTCCCCGGAAACGGACCGCGCCGATTTCGATCAGCCGGTCCTGTTCAGGACTGAATCCGGTTGTTTCGGTATCAAACGCCGTGAAAATGAGGTTGGTAACCGGCGCGGACAAATCGGGTTCCCCGGCAAAAAGAGCCCCGCAGGCCAGAATAACAACAACTGAAATCTTTTCTTTTACAAACATTGGAAACGAATCATAGTGAACCCTTATGAAATTGGCATCCGAAATCCGAACTCTTTTTCCGAAGCTGGGCATCCGTGAAAACGCCAGGCTTCGCGACTGCACCACCTTTCAGCTCGGCGGCCCCTGCCCGCTGTTGATCGAGGGGGCAACCGCTGAACAGTTGCCGAAAATCATTCAGCTTCTCAACCATGCCGGTCAGCCGTTTCTGGTAATTGGACAAGGTGCGAATCTGGTTGTTTCAGACCAGGGCATCGAACAGGTAGTCATTCGTTTCTGCTCCGCCACGCCGACGATTACGGCTGAGAGCAACTGCGTTACTGCGTCCGGCGACACGTTGCTGGATGATCTGGCTGTTTTCACCATTGAAAATAATGTTGGAGATCTCTCGTATTGCTCAGGCATTCCCGGCACGGTCGGCGGCGGTATCGCGGGCAACGCCGGCGCCTTCGGACGGCAGATGGGTGACCATCTGGTTTCCGTCGAATTGCTCGGGCTGAACGGGCAAACAAGAACCGTTACGCACGGCGAACTGGAATTTGCCTACCGCCATTCAAAACTGAAAGAGACCGGCGAAATTGTGCTGTCTGCTGTTTTCGAGCTGCCGCAGACGGAACAATCCGCGATGCGGGCCGAACGCGACCGGATCATGAAGTTCCGCCGGGATCATCATCCGGACTGGCAGAAGGAACCCTGCGCCGGAAGTGTCTTTCGCAACATTGAGCCGACCTCGGCGGTTGAGCGGCGCAAAGCGGCGGGATTCTTTTTACAGGAGGCGGGTGCGCACCTGTTTCGCGTCGGCGGTGCGCGGGTTTATGAAAAACACGCCAATATCATCATTGCTGAGCCCGGCTGCACGGCGCAGGATGTCTGGGAACTTTCCGAAAAAATGATCCGCGCCGTTCAGGAAAAATTCGGCATTATCCTGAGCCGCGAAGTCCGGTTTCTGGGAGATTTTCATCCGGTGAAAAAGAGCGGGTTCTGCGGGTAAACCAGTTTTCCGGCACCCGGTTTTACAGGTCCAAAAAGTTCTGGAGGAGCTGTTTGCCGTGCTCGGTGAGAATGGATTCAGGATGGAACTGGACGCCGTGCACCGGATAGTCCGTGTGCATCAGCCCCATGATTTCGCCCTCGGCGGTCTCCGCCGTGATCTTCAGGCAGGACGGCAGACTTTCACAATCTACAATCAGCGAGTGGTAGCGCGTGGCAACAAACGGACTGGGAAGACCTTTGAACACGCTTTCGCCGCGATGCAGAATCGGCGAGGTTTTGCCGTGCATCAGCCGGGCGGCGCGGATCACCTTTCCGCCGAACACATCCCCGATGGCCTGATGTCCAAGGCAGACCCCCAGCAGCGGAACGCGCGGCCCGAACTCGCGGATGATGTCGCAGCATATGCCCGCCTCTTTCGGCGAGCACGGCCCGGGACTGACCAGCACCTTTTCCGGTTTAAGCGCAACCGCCTCCGCAACCGTGATTTTGTCGTTGCGGAAAATTTTCATCTCTGCACCCAGCTCGCCCAGATACTGCACGAGGTTGTAGGTGAATGAATCGTAGTTATCGATAATTAAAATCATAGGGACTCCAAAACTTGAAATTTGTTTCGTGCT
The DNA here is from genome assembly GCA_025457785.1 of Pontiellaceae bacterium. GTDB lineage: Bacteria > Verrucomicrobiota > Kiritimatiellia > Kiritimatiellales > Tichowtungiaceae > Tichowtungia. The sequence continues at coordinate 4,298 of JALOTS010000017.1, forward strand.
TCAGCATTTGTGTTCAGGATTTCTCCGCGCCTGCGGCGCGGGCGGCGGCATAGTGTTTGGCCAGCGCGAGGGCCTTCATCATCCCGCGGGCCTTGTTGCGGGTTTCCTGATATTCCATTTCCGGGATGGAATCGGCGACAATGCCCGCCCCCGCCTGAACGTAGGCTTTGTTTTTATCGAGCACCACCGTACGGATGGTGATACACGAGTCGAGGTTGCCCTCAAAACTGAAGTAGCCGACCGCGCCGGCATACGGTCCGCGCTTCGATTTTTCCAGCTCGGCGATAATTTCCATAGCCCGGATTTTCGGAGCGCCGCTCACCGTTCCTGCCGGGAAGGTGGCTCGTAAAACATCATAGGCATCGTGCTCCGGAGAAAGAACCCCGGTCACATCCGAAACAATGTGCATCACATGGCTGTACCGTTCGATCACCATCTGCTCCGGCACCTTGACGCTCGAAAACTCGCAGACCCGCCCGATGTCGTTGCGGCCGAGATCGACCAGCATCACGTGTTCGGCCAGCTCTTTGGGGTCGGCCAGCAAATCTTTTTCCAGCGCAAGATCTTCGGCCTCGGTTCTGCCGCGCGGACGGGTTCCGGCAATCGGACGGACTTCGATACGGCGATCTTCGCAGCGCACATGAACCTCCGGCGAAGAACCGACCAGTGCGCTTTCACCCAGATCGAGACAAAACATGTAGGGCGACGGATTAACCGCCCGCAGGGCGCGATAGATATCCAGAGAATCGGAACTGTTTTCAACCTCGAAACGCTGAGAAAGCACCGTCTGGATAATGTCGCCAGCCCGGATGTATTCCTGCGCCTTGCTGACCATCGCCCGGAATTCATCGGGAGCTGTGTTCGAGTCCGGAACAACCGGTTCTACATCCAGATGCGCGTCAATCAGCACGCGATGAACCGGCTGCAGCAGCGCCGCACACAGCTCATCAATCTCAGCCAGGGCCTCGTCATACGCCCGGTCTGCATCGCCGTCCACATAGGCATTCGCCACCACCTTCATTGTATGGTTAACCCGGTCGAAAATAATGATCGCATTGGTGATCATCATCACCATATCGGGGTTGCCGATCACGTCTTCCTTGATAACCGGAACACGCGGCTCAAAAACGGAAATCAGGTCGTAGCCGAGAAAGCCGACGGCCCCGCCGGTAAAGCGCGGCAGCGCCGGATCATGAACCGGCTGATAGCGGCTCATATACGCCTTGAGCGTATCAAGCGGATCGGTACCGCCGATTTTTGTCGTCACAGTTCCTTCTGTGATTTCGGTAACGGTTCCGCGTGCACGGATAATCGCACGCGGATTGCCGCCGATAAAGGAGTAGCGTCCGATGTGCTCGCCGCCTTCAACGCTCTCCAGCATCCAGGTATGCGATACATGATCTTTTTCGCGCAGAAAGGTACGTACGCGTTCATAGGCGGAAACCGGCGTCTCCTGATCCGCCAGAATCTCCGTCCAGACCGGAATCAGATTCCCCTGCTCCGCCTTTTTACGAAACTGTTCTCTATTCGGTTGCACACTCATAATCCACCTTGTTTTGAAGTGCCCTTGTACCCGCAAGTCCCGTCCGGGAAAAGGTTAATTTTTTCACAAATGGAAAATCTCCAACGCTGGATCTGATTCCGGCAAAATATACGACGGCATTCCGCCGGGATTTAAATGTCCGACCACCATGCGGTCGCATTACACCGGCACATGCGGATTACACCGGGACCGCCTGTGCGGATACGCGGCTTGACAGCCGCCTGCCGCTTCATCACGATAAAACCATGAATTCAAAACTGACGGCAGCTTCTCTTGACTTCTGTACAGCCTCGCTGCTTCTCCTGCTCATCGGAATGATGGACTGGCTGACCGGATTCCAGGTGTCCTTTTCACTCTTCTACCTGATTCCGCTGGCCTGGTTCGCCCTGTCAGATAAAAAAAAGACCCGATCCAAAACGACGCTTCTTTCTGTCGAAGCCGCATTGATCTGGCTGATTGTTGATTTTTTTACCAATCCAATCTATACGCATTTCATTTTTTCCTTCTGGAACGCGCTGGTTCGGCTCATTCTGTTCCTCCTCATATCTCAACTTCTGCTTTCGGTTAAGGAAAAGACCCTGTCCCTTGAAAAAAGCAACCGGCGGCTGACCGAACTGAATAATGAAAAAAACCGGTTCATCGGCATTGCGGCCCACGACCTGCGCACGCCCATTGGCGCCATTCTGTCCTTATCGGAACTGCTGCTGGAAAGTTCTTGCACAGATCCGGACGCAGCCGAAAAAAATTCAGAACAGATTGAACTTCTCCATCTGATCCATCAATCCAGCGAGGACGCATTGAACCTGATGAAAAATATGCTCGATGTCTCAAAAATCGAGTCCGGGACGCTGACGCTGAACCGAAGCCCCGTAAACTATCCCGGATTAATTAAAAAGTGCATCCAGCTTCAGACCCGGTCCGCCGACAACAAACGGATCAGCATCGTTTACGAAGGACCAGAAACCCTTTCAGCAACACTTGATCCGCAATACATCGAAGAAGCGGTCAACAACCTGCTGACCAATGCCATCAAATTTTCAAAACCGGAATCAACCATTCGTGTAAACGTATCCGCCGGAAACCGGTGCATCCGGACTGAAGTGGCGGATCAAGGTGCAGGAATTCCCGCAGATGAAATCCCCCGTCTGTTTCAGTTTTTCTCCAAGACCAGCACCCGGCCGACGGCGGGGGAGTCGTCCACCGGCCTAGGACTGGCGATCATAAAAAAAGTCATCGCCCTGCACGGCGGAACAGTTGGCGTAACCAGTCAGGTTAATCAGGGCTCGACATTCTTCTTCGAATTGCCGTCCGCCTGATTACGGCCGCCCGAACTTACGGTTCGGCTCCGGAAAAAAACAACCGTTTGGTACCTTTGTCCGGAGATTCGGTTCTATTATAAAACCCCGCCAATGTTTGCGGGGGTTTTGTGAAACGGAGAGATGTGGAGCCAATGATCGGATTCGAACCGATGACCTGCTCATTACGAATGAGCTGCTCTACCAGCTGAGCTACATTGGCTGTTGAAGAGCGCGTATTAAGTCAGAGCTTTTTATGCGAGTCAAGTTTTCCACCATTAGATTCTTCATTCGAAGAATCCAACCTTTTTACGCAATAAAAAAATAAGGTCACAACCAATTGATTGCGAATATTTTATGATTCGGCTGAAGTAAAACAAAAAATGTATTTCAGCAAACCCCGATAACAGATAACCGATAACATTATTCTTAAATTTTCGTATGGATTCACGGCAAAAATTCTCTACAGTCCCCTTCCTCAATTTCTGAAAGGATGTCCTTATGGCCGGCGAATATGTTTATAACCTGCAAAACCTGACCAAACAGCACAATAAGAAGACGGTGCTCGACGATGTGAACCTCGCCTTTTTCTTCGGCGCGAAAATCGGTGTGATCGGCGGAAACGGTTCAGGTAAATCGTCGCTTCTACGCATTATGGCGGGCGAAGACACCGAATATATGGGACAGGTGCAGATTGCCAAGCGGGCGCGTATCGGCTACCTCGCTCAGGAGCCGCAGCTCGACAACTCCAAGACCGTTCTGGGCAATGTGATGGAAGGGGTTGCCGCTTCGCAGGCCATTCTCGACCGTTACGATGAAATCTGGGAACTGCTGGCCGGCGATGTTTCCGATGAGGAATCTGAAAAACTGAACGAAGAAGTGGCGCTGCTGCAGGATAAAATCGACACACAGGATCTGTGGAACCTTGATAATCAGGTTGAAATGGCGATGGATTCGCTCCGCCTGCCGCCCGGCGACAGCTCCGTTGAAAAACTCTCCGGCGGTGAAAAACGCCGCGTGGCCCTCTGCCGCCTGCTCATCTCGACTCCCGACGTGCTGCTGCTCGACGAGCCGACCAATCATCTCGATGCCGAATCGGTTGCGTGGCTGGAAGAATATCTGAAGCGTTATACCGGCACGCTGGTCTGCATTACCCACGACCGCTACTTTCTGAACAACGTGACCGAATGGATTCTTGAACTGGATGCCGGACGGGCTTACCCCTATAAAGGCAACTACGAAGCGTGGTTATCGCAGAAACAGATTTTGCTCGAAACGCAAAACAAGCAGGCCGCCTCGCGCAGCAAGCTTCTCCAGCGCGAACTCGAATGGATCCGCACCAACCCCTCCGGCCGCCGCGCCAAGAGCCGCGCCCGTATCCAGAATTATGAACAGCTCGCCAAGCAGGAAATCGATACCCGCGAAGACAATGTTGAAATTCAGATTCCTTCCGGCGAACGGCTGGGCAATCTGGTTGTACGCGCTGAAAATCTCTGCAAAAACTACGGCGAGCGCGTCATCATGGAAAACGTCAGCTTTGATCTGCCGCCCGGCGGAATCGTCGGCATCATCGGGGCCAACGGAGCAGGCAAAACCACCCTCTTCCGCATGATCACCAGGCAGGAAGAGCCGACCGGCGGCAAGCTCGATATTGGCCCGACCGTCCGGATTTCCTACGTCGATCAGTCACGTGAAGCGCTTGATCCCGACAAGACCATCTACGAAGAAATCTGCCGGGGCAATGAATGGCTGGATCTGGGCGGCAAGCGCATGAACGGACGCGCCTACTGCGGCAAGTTTAACTTCAAGGGGGCCGAACAGCAGAAGAAGGTCGGCATTCTCTCCGGCGGAGAACGCAACCGCGTGCATCTGGCCAAGCTGCTTCAGCGGGCCGGCAACCTGCTGCTGCTCGACGAACCGACCAATGACCTCGATGTGACCACCCTGCGCGCGCTCGAAGAGGCGCTGCTCAGCTTCGGCGGCTGCGCGGTGGTCGTCAGCCATGACCGCTGGTTCCTCGACCGCATCGCCACGCACATTCTGGCGTTCGAAGGCGACAGTAAAGTCACCTGGTTCGAAGGCAACTACGAAGCCTATCATGAACAGCGCCGCAAACTGCTGGGCGACGAGGCCGACAAACCGCACCGCATTAAATTCCGGCCCGTTCACCACTAAAGGACTCAAAAATTAACAATACGAGCATCAAAAAACAGTTCCTCGCAAAGGCGTAAAGACCGCAGCGTAATTTGTGCCAGGACAATCTCCAACAAAAGAAAAAAGACTCCTAACCCAATTCTGCCGATGGGAAAACACCGAACCATTTTATGTCTGCTGGCCGTTTTGTTTTACGGAACCGCCGCAGGAATTGCCGCGCCGTTTGATCCCTACCTGACCGGAACGGTTAGAGGGAGGTATTGGTGGGATGACGGTTTTTTCCCCGACCCTCTGTTTTATCCGTGGTACAGCCCCTGGGACTATGGACAAAGTGTTTTTGTGGAATTTCACAGTATTAGAGAAAAACGGCAGATCATGGCGGTGATCAAATCGTTATCCGCCGAGGATCCCCGGCAAATCCGGTTTCAGAAGCGCATGGCGGAAATCTGCTCAACCAATTTTACAGCCGGCACCAACACCTTCCGGATGGACATGGCCCCCGGACTGACCGGCAGTCATTGATTGTTTTATAAGCCAACAGCTTTGCGGAGAGCAGCAATTTCCGAAGGGCTCAGGTCACGGCGTTCGCCGCTGCGAAGAGAATCCAGGCGCAACGGGCCGACGGAAACGCGAACAAGGCGGATAACTTTGCATTCCAGTGCGTCCATCATGCGGCGGATGTGGCGGTTGCGCCCTTCCCCCAGCGTCAGGGTGTATCCGGGCTGGCTGGCAATCATCCGGCGCAGCGGCTCGACGCGGAGTGCGCGCAGGTTTTCGCCATGACAGTTCAGCCCTTTGAGCATCCGGTCAATTTCGTCCGGCGTTAATTCACGGTCGATCCAGACCTGATATTTTTTTTCAATATGGTGGCGCGGATGCATCAGCCGGTGAGCCAGCTCGCCGTCGTTGGTTACCAGCAGAAGCCCTTCGCTCATCACGTCGAGGCGGCCAACCGTATAAAGACGGCCCGGCACATCGGTAAACAGGTCCAAAACACGCTCGCGGCCTTCAGGATCGTCGGAGGTGCAGATCACGCCGACCGGCTTGTTGAGCATGATCCACACCTTTTTATCCGGCATCACCGGCTTCCCCTCGCACGTCACCGTCTGAACCGCCGGATCCACCTTGGTTCCAAGCTCTGTAACAGTTACACCGTCAATCGTTACCAACCCGTCGGTGATCAGCTTTTCGCAGGCGCGGCGGCTCGCCACCCCGCACTCCGCCAGATATTTCTGAAGTCTGATCATACAAAAAAGCCCCGGACACACCGGGGCCTCACCAAAATAAGAATCGATGGCTTATTCGGCCGGTTTGGTTTTAACCAGACCGAATCCGCGATCGCCATCTTTCCATTTACCTTCAGCTTTAAGCTGATCAACCCGCTCAAAACGCTTCAACACGTTGCGGCGGACCATAATTTTCGAAGCCGACTTCAAACTGGAATGCATTGTCATGGAAACTCTCCTGAATTACTTCCGTAAATAAGCGGGTGAGAATAGTGTTTTTGAATCCGTTGTCAAACGTCTAACAGAGATATTTAAAAAAAGACAGATAGACGGCCGTTCGAAGAGTTGTGATAAAATATCCTGTTCCATCCGCAAACGGGACAGCCCTTTCCGAAAAGGATTTTTACATGTTTTTTGCGCTCCCTGTGTTCGCGGTAAACGCCTCACCCCAGATCGGCCACAGCCTGCTCAATCACTTTCCACGGCAGGCCGCAGCGGTTGAGTTCATCCATAAACGGATCAGGATTCATCTGCTCCATGTTGAAAACGCCCACTCCGTTCCAAACCTTGGAAATCATGAGTTTGGCACTGATCATGGCGGGCACGCCGGTGGTGTAGGAAATCGCCTGCGACTGCACCTCTTTATAGCATTCCTGATGGTCGCAGACGTTGTAAATGGTGACGGTTTTTTCTGCGCCGTTTTTTACGCCGGCGACCTGACAGCCGATCCATGTTTTTCCTTTGGTGCGCGGGCCGAGGCTGGCCGGATCGGGCAGCAGTGCACGCAGGAACTGCAACGGAACAATCTTCTGCCCGTTGAATTCGACTTCATCGATGCGGGTCATGCCGACGTTACAGAGCACTTCAAGATGCTTGAGATAACTGTCGCTGAAACTCATCCAGAAACGGGCGCGCTGCAGGTGCGGGATGTGTTTGGCCAGCGATTCCAGCTCCTCGTGATACATCAAATAAATATTGGATGTCCCGATGTTTTCCGGAACCGTGAACGCATGTTTCACGGAAAGCGGCGCGGTTTCAATCCATTGGCCGTTTTCCCAGCAGCGGCCTTTGGCGGTAACTTCGCGGATGTTGATTTCCGGATTAAAGTTTGTCGCAAAGGGATACCCATGGTCGCCGGCGTTAATGTCGATGATGTCGATAGTGTGAATTTCGTCAAGATGGTGTTTTTGAATCCAGGTGCAGAACACGCTGGTCACACCGGGGTCGAAACCGGAACCGAGCAGCGCCATGATGCCCGCTTTTTTGAAGCGGTCGTGATAAGCCCACTGCCATTTGTATTCAAATTTAGCGGTATCCGGCGGTTCGTAGTTGGCGGTATCGAGATAGTTCACGCCGGTTTCGAGGCAGGCCTCCATGATATGCAAATCCTGATACGGCAGCGCGACGTTGAGAACGAGGTCGGGTTTTTCCTGTTTGATGAGCGCGACCAGCTCCGGCACGTTGTCGGCATCGACCCGCGCAGTTTTAACCGGACGCTTCAACTGCGCCGCAATCGCGTCGCATTTGCTTTTCGTCCGGCTGGCCAGCACGATCTCGCTGAACACCTCCGGATGCTGTGCGCACTTATGCACCACAACGCCGCTGACTCCTCCAGCACCTATGATCAGAACTTTTCCCATTTCTAAACCTTTGTTTTCAAACGTAGAACGAGCGTCCCCGCTCGTTTTCCGTTACGGTGGATCTGCCGAAGACAGAAAAGCAAGCGGGACGCTTGCTCTACATTATCTATTAATTTTCCCTCTCAAAGTAGGTATAGCCGCGCAGGCCGTTTTCGTAGGCATCCATGACGGCGCGGCGTTCCTTGGCGGTCATTCGCCCGGCTTTGACCGCGTTTTCCGACATTTCGCGAACGCGGCGGATCATCTCCTTCGGTTCATACTCCACATAACTGAGCACGTCGGAAACCGAATCGCCTTCTATTTCGCGGGCGTAATGAATCTGTCCGTCGGCATCGATGCGCACGCTGACAATGTTGGTGTCGCCGAGCAGGTTGTGCAGGTCGCCGAGCGTTTCCTGATAGGCACCGACCAGAAAAACGCCGAGGATATAATTCTCATTGTCTTTCAGCGTGTGCAGCGGAAGCGTGCGTCGCACATCACGGAGGTCAATAAAGTGATCGATCTTGCCGTCGCAGTCGCAGGTGATATCGGCCAGAATCCCCTCCTGTGTCGGTTTTTCGTTCAGGCGGTGGATGGGCAGAATCGGAAAAAGCTGATCGATGGCCCATGAGTCGGGCAGCGACTGGAAGAGGCTGAAGTTGCAGTAATAGACATCCGCCAGGGCATTGTTCAGGTTTTCAAATTCATCGGGCACATAGCGCATACTGCGGATCAGTCCGGCGATGCGGGTGAGAATATGCCAGTAGATCTGCCCGGCCAGCGCCCGGTCGCGCAGTGAAAACCCGCCGCGCTTAAACAGCTCGTGGATTTCATCGCGATAATAGACCGCATCGTGGTAGCACTCCTGCACATTTTTGGCGGTGAGTGCCGTGTGAGCTTCCATCAGCTTCACCAGCAGCTCATGCGCATCCTCGGGCAGCTTTTCGGGCAGCGTATGCGTCTCGAAGCGACTGATGTCCAGCACGTTAAAAAGCAGAATAGAATAATAGGCCACCGTGGCGCGGCCCGATTCAGTGACAATATCGGGGTGCGGCGTGCCGGTTTCATCGAGAATACTCATCACCTCTTCAACCAGCGCGGAACAGTATTCAGCGGTGGTGTAGTTGCAACTGCTGGTGAAATTGGTATGCGAGCCGTCGTAGTCAACGGCCAGTCCGCCGCCGAAATCGATCACACCCATTTTGGCACCTTCCTGAACCAGACCGGTATAGATGCGGCAACCCTCCTTGACCGCCTCGCGGATGTCGCGGATATTCGGAATCTGCGACCCGAGATGGTAATGAAGCAGTTTGAGGCAATCCAACATGTTTTCTTTACGGAGACGGTCCACGACATCAATCACCTGCGCGGTATTGAGCCCGAACACACTGCGTTCGCCGCCCGATCCCGTCCAGTGGCCGCTGGCTTTTGAGGAAAGCTTCATCCGGACACCGAGAATCGGCTGCACGCCCAGCACCTTGGAACGCTCCAGAATACTCTCCAGTTCGGAGGGCATTTCGATCACGAACACGCAGCGCAGCCCCATTTTTTGCGCGTGGAGGCCGAGGTCAATGAACTCTTCATCCTTGTAGCCGTTGCAGATCAGATAGGCCTCAGGATCCTGCAGAAAAGACATGGCGGCGATCAGCTCCGCCTTGCTGCCCGCCTCCAGCCCGTGATGATAGCGTGCGCCGAAACCGCAGATTTCCTCCACCACCTGCTGCTGCTGGTTCACTTTGATCGGATAAACACCCCGGTAAACTCCGCCGTAATTATATTCAGCAATCGCTTTGGAAAAACTTTCATGGAGCCGTTTAATGCGTGCATCCAGAATATCGCTCAAACGCACCAGAACCGGCAGATCAAAACCGCGCTCCTGAATGCCGCATGCCACGTCCATCAGACTGACCGATGCCCCGCCGGGACCGTCCGGATGAACCGCCACCTCACCCTTCTCCGAAATACTGAAATATCCCGCGCCCCAGTTATCGACACCATAAAGTTCCGTTGACTGCGCCGTCGTCCATTTTCCGTTCTCTGTCACTTGCTTTCTCCCGTTGGATTAAAAGAAAGCACGGTTTTACGTCCTGCGCCCCCCGTTGAAAAGCGCAATTTTCCAAACTGCGGAATTTTATGGGGTCAGTAATACCTGACTTCAAGAACAGGATGATTGCCGGCGTTCTTGTTGTCACCCGGATAGAATCCGATAAAATCATCCACCGTATCGTCGTCATCATCCAGTCCATCGAACTCGATTCTGAACTGTGTATAACCGGTCCTGGCTATTCCGGCAAGTCCGCTTGCGTTGAGAGGCGCGGATACCCAAGTATTGGTTCCGGACGGATAAGCTAAACAACCGACATAAGGTGTGCCGGCAGGAGCCTGAAAATCCTCTTTTTCCAGTACCGGATTGCCATTGAATCCGGTTGTGTTTTCCATGGCGACCTGCATATCCCCCAAACTCGCGCCGGGATTATTGCTGATGCATCCGCATTTCAACATCA
>JALOTS010000240.1 GCA_025457785.1 Pontiellaceae bacterium
AAAGCTGAAAAGGTCTGAACGAATTCAATGGAGCCGGGATCCCATTCTTTTTTGTCCGTAAAATTATCTGCCGCAAACCACCCCAGCGCCCCGCCGCCGGGCAGAGTAATTTGAATACAAAGCTGGTCGGCCTGACCCAGAACCTTTCCACAGAAATCGATGACTTCAGTTTCTCTTTTCAAAACGGAAGACGAGGAGGCGACCTCACTGACGCTCTTCATCAGCCGGAGCACGTCTTCTTTTTTTTCAATCGGCTGATCCACTCCATAAAACCCGTAAAATGGTTCGCCGCTGTCCGCCGGGGTTTCGTTCAAAAAAACAAAAACCCGGCTGCAGTTCAATTGATCCCTGACGAGCTGCAAACCGTCCCGGCACAGATCCCGGACCGTTTTTGAAAACCGGAGCCGGTCGAAAATATCCGCCGTTTCATAGCGTTTCATAAAAAAACCCTGTTAAAGCGCTTCCGCCTTTTTGACCCTGCAAACCAAACAACCCCCGAAACTGCAGGGAGTTTACACCCGGCAGAAATAATCTTCAACGATCATTTTTACTTAAAACAAATCCGGTCAATCCAGTCATTAAACGCCTCGACACCGGAAAGCATTTCAATTTCCACACGCAGAAAAAGAACCGGCAGGTCGCAACGGTCGATCAGCGGGAAGCGCACCGCGTCTTTTTCGGTCGTAACAATCATTTCCGCGCCGGCTTCCACAGCGCGGTTGATTGTCTCGATAATTTCCTGCTGGGTGTAGCGGTGATGGTCGGCGTACTGTTCGCAATGAACGAGGTCGGCGCCCAGATTCCGCAAACTGTTCTCAAACCCGTCCGGCACGGCAATCCCGGAAACCGCCGCGATTTTTTTCCCGACCAGAAACGACAGTCCGACCCGCTCGCGCGTGTAAAGATTTTCCAGATACTTCGTGCTGTGGCGGCACTCGGAAATCTCCGCGTTCCGGTTGAATTCGCGCAATCTGGCCTTCAGTTCCGGCGCGCCTTCCGGCGGGCATTTAGTGATGAAAATAAACCCCGCCCGCTTCAGATTGCGCATCGGTTCGCGCAGCAACCCCCGCGGCAGAACACGGTTATAGCCGAACGGATTGGTATAATCGACCAGCACAATATCGAGCCGGTGCTGCAGTTTCAGATATTGGAACCCGTCATCGAGCACCAGCGTATCGCAACCGAATTTGCGAATCGCATATTTACCGGATTTCACCCGGTCTTTATCCACCAGCACCACTACATTCGGCAGATTCGATGCCAACATGTAGGGTTCATCGCCCGCCATATCCGAATTGAGCAGCAGCCGCCTGCCGTCCGATACCACACGCGGCAACTGGGTTTCTTTTTTTAAAATCTTTTCCCAGAGCGGCGTTTTGCGGCTTTTATACCCCCGGCTGAGAATCGCGACTTTCCGCCCCTTCTGCTGTAACGACCGGGCAAAGGTTTCCACAATCGGCGTTTTGCCGGTGCCCCCCACCGTCACGTTCCCGACGCTGATCACCTGACAGCCGAGCGTATTGGCCCGTACAATCCGGTGTTTGTACAACAGCAGCCGCACCTGCACCAGCGCGCCGAAAATCCAGGAGAGCATTTTCAGGAAACCGCGCAGGCAGGCGGCGCGCTTTCCGCGCACCTCCTTCGCGATCACCATCAGCAGCCGTTGTTCTAACCGTTCATTTGTGCGGATCGGCATACAGTCTGTCTTCCTTTCAGGAAACAGGAAAAGAGGAATATTGGAATACTGGAACGTTGGAAGTCAAAAAACCCGGGCATTTTTTCTTCCATCATTCCATCATTCCAATTTTCCATCATTCCGGCTTTCCAGCTTTCCATCATTCCAGTTCTAAAATCTCGCTGACACAATCCGCGCACGTCAAGCGGACCGCAATGTGCGCATGACCCGCCTCGGCCAGCATCGTTTCAACTGTTTTTCGTGCATGATCCGGACTGTTGCAATCTGAGCTCAGGTGTGCAAGAAAAAGATGCTCCAACCCGTCGCCCGCGATTTCCGCCATCAGCGCCGCAGCTGCCCGGTTGGAAAGGTGACCCTGATTCCCCCGAATCCGCTGTTTCAGACTCCACGGACGGTCGGCTTCATGCAAAAGCGCTTCGTCATGATTTGCTTCAATTACGATCACGCGGCACGTCCGCAGTTTTTCACGCACCAAATGAGTCACGATTCCGAGGTCGGTCGCAATCCCGACTGAAAACCCGCCGGAACGGATGATGAACCCGACCGGCTCATAGGCGTCGTGCGGGACGGAAAACGGCTCAACCGTCAGATCGCCGATCCCGAATGCCGAGCCGGTTGTAAAGCGGCGGCAGGTCAATCCTTCCTGCTTCAGGTCGTTCAGCATAGCCTCCAGTGTTCCGCCGTTGGCATAAACGGCCGTTCCGTGATTTTTCTGAAAAACGCGAATACCCGCGATATGGTCGCCGTGCTCATGGCTCACGCAGATGGCATCAATCTCCTCCGCCCGCTCGCCGATCTGTTCCAGCCGTTCCGCCGTTTTCCGGGCCGAAAGCCCGGCATCAATCAGAATACGGGTCTTTCCCGTGCCGACAAACGTGCAGTTTCCCGAACTGCCGCTTCCTAATACACAAACTTTCAACATGCCGAATTTCCCGTTATCTGCGGAATAAGCCACCGTCCGAACTCCGGAACGTTTTTCAACTTGTAACAAATTGGATGTTACAACCGGGGTCTTCCTGTGCTATTACTGAGATCACGGATGTTAAACAGGATCGGGAGTTTGTAAATCCAAATGGCAGATCAGTATCTAGGACATGTGCAGGAACAGCGGATGGAGCAATCGCTCACTCCGCAAATGCTGCAGTCCCTCAAAATCCTTCAGGCACCCATTCTCGACCTTCAGATCATGATCCGTCAGGAAATGGATCAAAACCCGACACTCGAACGCGAAGCCCCGGAAGCCGAACAACCTACCGACTTCGACGAAGCCGCCCGCGAAGAACTGCGCGAGGAACGCGAAATCGGCGAACTGACCGAACTCGCCGAATGGGATGCCGATTTCCGCAGCAACCGCGAAATCCGCTCGCAGGCCGACGACGAACGCTACCAGTTTATGATGGATTCCATCGAAGGAACCGCCTCGCTTCAGGAACACCTGCTTTCGCAGCTTGCGCTGGCCGGACTCAATGCCCGCGAACGCGGCATCGCCGAAGTGCTCATCGGCAGTATTGACGACGACGGCTATCTCCTGCTCGACATCGACGGCATTATGGGCTCCACCCCGGAGTTTCCCGAAGAACTGTTCGAGCGCCTGATCACGGTCATTCAGGGCTTTGACCCCGTCGGTGTCGGCGCACGCGACCTGAAAGAATGCCTGCTGCTCCAGCTCCGCCATCAGGGAAAAGGCGACTCGCTCGAAGCCCTCCTCGTGCGCGACCATCTCGACAAACTCGGCGCCCATCAGTACGAACAGATCGCCCGCGCCATGCACCTGCCCCTCGAAAAAGTCAAAGACCTGTCCGCCGCCATCGCCGACCTCGACCCGAAACCCGGACGCAATTTTACCGCCGATAAAACCGAATATGTTATTCCGGAGATCAGCGTGGAGAAAAAAAACGGGGTTTGGACGGTCACTCAGAACAGGAGCCCCTACCCGCGCCTGTTCATCAGCCTCAAATATCTGGAACTGCTCAAGGACAAATCGACAGCGGCGGAAACCCGCAAATACATCCGCGAAAAAATCGCCAAAAGCAAGTTCTTCATCCGCAGCATCGACCAGCGGCAGGACACCATTTATCGCATCGCCTGCGAAATTGTCCGCGTTCAAAAGGACTTTTTTGAGGATGGAATCGCCGGACTGAAACCGCTGGGCATGAAAGAGGTCGCCGAACTTCTCGGAGTTCACGAAACCACCGTCAGCCGGGCATGCAACGGAAAATACATGTCCACCCCGCAGGGTACCTTTGAATTCAAATACTTTTTCATAACCGGAGTCGCGCAGTCCGACGGGCGGATTCTGTCAAACGCCTCGATAAAAAGCGTGCTGACCGACATTATCCGGACCGAAAGCAAACGCCGCCCCATGTCGGATCAGCGCATCGCCGAAGAGCTGAGCCGGCAGGGGATCGACATCGCCCGCCGCACCGTCGCCAAATACCGCGAACAAATGAAAATCCTCCCCGCCCGCCTGCGCCGGCAAACGTAGGCATTGCCGATTGATGTTTGCCGATTATTGCCTCTCCCATCATTTTGCCCATCATGATGTTGCCAAAAGCCCATCCGCATCCATCCGTCTTGATCTGCGGTCAAACCTTCCGTGTGTTCCGTGGTAAAACCTCTTTGT
>JALOTS010000241.1 GCA_025457785.1 Pontiellaceae bacterium
GGCGCAGGAATGGGTTTCGGAGCCGGTTTGGGCTCAGGTTTTGGCTCAGGTTTCGGCTTGGGAGCCGGTTCGGGTTCGGGTGCTGGTTCCGGTGCGGACGGCGCAGAGGGCGGCGCAGCCGTCAGATCGACAAAAGTGACGGTTTCTTTTGGTTTAAAACAGCCTTTAATCCACGGAATGAACAGCAACAGGAACACGATTCCCAGGTGCGTTCCGAATACCCGCGTGAAAACTTTTTTTTGAAGGCCGGTCAATTTCGTTATTCCTCTGCCTGCGTTATCAGTCCCATCTTTTCAACCTTTGCTTCCGTCAGGATGCCCGCGACTTCCGCCACGCGACCGTAGTCAACGGAATGATCGGCGCGCACATAGACGATGGCTTCCGGACTGGCGCGCATGGCCTGCGCCAGCTCTTCTTTGGTTACCGGCTGTTTGTCGAGGAAGATGTTTCCTTGGGCATCAATCGTGATGTCGCGGCCTTTGTCTTTGTTTTTCATCGTGCTTTTTGCGGAGGGCAGATCGACGGTGATTCCGCCCTGTTCAATCATTGGAAAGGTGATGATGAAGGTGATCAGCAGGATGAAGGTCAGATCCATCATCGGTGTCAGGTTGATGTCGCAGACTTCCCGGATGGAGATGAGACTGGTTTTTCTTTTTCTCATGACGGTTTACTCAGCGCGCTGAATTGTTTTTCGACATCGGAGGAAAATTCCTGCGAAAAGTTGTCCATCTGCACGGCCAGCCGCCGGATGCGGGTGGTCAGCATATTGTATCCGATAGAGGATGGCAGTGCGACCAGCAGGCCGACGACGGTCGTGAGCAGCGCCCCGGCGATGCCGGGGGCCACGGCGGAAAGCATAACCGAGCCTTGAGTCGCCATTGCGCCGAAGGCGTCCATGACGCCCCAGACGGTTCCCAGCAGGCCGAGAAACGGGCCGGTGCTTACGGCGGTGGCCAGCAGTCCCATCAGGTTTTCGAGATCCAGTGCGGCATCGGCCAGTGTACAATCGACGACGGTACGGATGTTTTCCAGTTGAAAAGACGCCATGCGCCGCTTTTCGGCGGGACAGTCGTCGTTCAAAAGGAATTCGTTATGATCGATTCCGCGCAGGGCCATCTCGGCAATCAGCGTTTTGCAGCCGGCTTCATAAAGCCGGTTGAGGGGGCTTTCCGGCAGACGTTGTTTTTTTACAAACAGATGGGTTGCGCGGGCCTGTTCCCGGTAGGCCCGCAAAAAGCGTTCCGAATCAATGCGGGCCCGGCGCAGTTCCATAAACTTGGTCACCATTACCGTCCAGGCGAAAATGGAAATGGCGAAGAGTGCAAGGACAATGATTTTTCCTGAAAAGGAACTCTGGCTGAATGCCGCAGAAATGGACGCAATGGGAAGCGCTGGAAATAAAAATCCGTTCATAGTATCAGTTCTCCGTTTCTCAGCCCGTCTTTATCCGGAGTTTCCGGCGGACAGGCGGAATAAAAAAAAGCGGGGCCATTTTTCCAAACCTTGGGGAAAATGCGAACACCATTTTCGAAACCGGTTGGAAATTTAAACATAAATCCGATGTTAGCGGCTTCCAAACCCTGAAAAAACAACTATTCTCCGCCCATGAAAAAAAACAGATTATGCCTGTCCGGCCTTTTACTGGCCCTTTCGCTGCTTTTAACGGGTGCCGCACAGCGCACGTCGCCGGAGGTGCGGGCCATTTGGGTCACGCGGTTTGATTATAAAACGCCGGCGGATGCGGAGGCGATTGTCGCCAATTGTGCCCGCGCCGGGTTTACGGATATTTTTTTCCAGATTCGCGGCAACGGAACGGTGTTTTATCCCAGTCAGGTTGAGCCGTGGGCCTTTGAGCTGACCGGAACGGATGCCGCTTTCACCGGACGGAATCCCGGCTGGGATCCGCTGAAAATTGCGGCGGACAGCGCTAAAAAAAGAGGTATCCGCCTGCATGCCTACATGAACGTACTGCCGGGGTGGCGGGGACTTAATGATCCGCCGCGTTCGGCAGGACAGCTCTGGACGGCGCATCCGGACTGGTTTATGGTTGATTCTCTCGGTCAGAAAATGCGTCCGACATCCGGCTGGTATTCTTTTCTCAATCCGGCGCTTCCCGATGTCCGCAAACATTTGACGGAACTGGCCGCCGAGCTGGCGCGCTACGAGCTGGCCGGATTGCATCTCGACTACATCCGGTTTCCCTACGACTACAAAGATGTGGCTGTTGGAATTTATCCCAACGCGACGGAAGAGGAGATCAGGAAGCGGTCGGATTTTTCCTACGACCGGTTCTCGGCCGAGCAGGTGCGGAGCCGCTATAAAGGAAACTGGAGCGAGTTCCGCCGTGACAGCGTTTCGCAGGTGGTTTCCGATCTGAACCGGACGTTTAAAGCAGCGTGCGGTTCGCCGTGCGTGATTTCGTCCAGTGTGCTGGCTGATTTTGATATCGGGTATCATAGGGCGTTTCAGGACAGCCGGAACTGGACGAAAAACCGCCGGATCGACTGGGTGGTGCCGATGAATTACAACGCGCAGCTTTTCAGCGTGCGGCTTGCAAAAATGCGCCGGGCATTGGGGCATAAATCGGTTGCTACGCAACTGGTGGTGGGGATTGACTGCAAGGCATCTCCGGCTGAAATCCGCCGTCAGATCAATGAGGTGAACAAGGCGGGCTGCCGGGGCTATGCGTTGTTCGCCTATTCTTATCTTTTCGAAAATCACAGCCCGTCGGAAAAAGGGAAAGCGCTTTCCAGAAACCGATAAAAAACCTTCCTTTTGAAAATGGAAAAATCCTGTTCTGTATCCTTCAATTGAGGTTCCTTTGATAAAATTCCGCAGCGTATTACTCCGCAAGTAAAAATTTTATCCGCAGATTAACGCGGATTTTTGCAGAGGACGCCGGAAAGAACCGACGAGAAACATCTGTGTCGTTCTGCGCAAAACTGCGGATTGCTTTTTTTGAAGAACAGGTGCAGGCCGTGTTCATCAGGGAATGTTTGTGGAGTTGTAATAGGCATGCACACACCACGGAGAAGACGTACTCGGAGCACTGACACTCGTTACCGTGATGATGTTGGTTTTGGAGGCTGACCCGCTGTTTTGTCTGGGAGTATTTTCACCTGCAGGCCAATACATATTTATGTTGCAATTGCTCGCTGCGCTGACATTTACATCATAGGTTGCATTGTCAAACCCTGTCATGTCTCCGGTAATTCCTTTAATTGTATAGCCGGATCCGCCATCTGTAGCCAAGCCCGCAAGACCCCGGTTTTTCCAGCAGAGAAGGTTGATTTGATTAGATGCTACAATGCCATCGGTCGTTTTACAGCGGAACATTACACCACTCTCGTTGTTACTGTAACAGATGGCCTCAATATAATTACTCCGTATGGTTGCGCCCGGGCCGCTGTTGCCGGAGATATTGAAACTGAACCCGGCTCCCCCCCAGTTGTTATAGGATTCACAGGCGAAAAATTTATTCCCGTCAATGGTCGCTCCCAGACTATTGGTCGTGGGAGATCCATCCATGCGGCAATACATTCCGAACCCGGGCCCCCCGTTTCTTCGGCCGATGCACCGGTAAAATTCACAATGGCTGCACTTGGGTGTCCAGCCGTCTCCGTCATTCCCAAGACAATCTTCAGCGATACAGTCAAACCACTTGTTATAAGAGCCCTTATCGCACAACGCATTGCCTGTTATTGAAAATGAGCTGACAATGCTGCGGCATAAGTTGCTCCTGCAGTCGGGGCCCAGAGTAAAATTATCGTCGGACACATTGGTAATCACCATGTCATGGAAATAAGAGTTGGTTGCCGCAACAAAATTAATAAAACGTACAGAACCTGTATTCCCGCCATAATAGTTCCCGTTATAGGTGCCGCCCGACATATCAATGTTTCCTGCGCCGCCGGCTTTTTCAGAGATACCGGTTCGCCATCTGGCATCAATGTTGACGCCCCGTACAACTCCGACCCATCCGACAAGGTCAAGATTGTCTCTGGCATTGTCGGCCAACGACAGGGAGCCCTCAAGAATCCATCTGAAATTGGATGGCAGATAGATCGTATCCCCGATGAAGAAATCACCGATGAGTTTAAGCGTTGCGCCTGGATGCAGCTTATTCAGCGTTTCCTGAATGGTGAGATGATCGTTTGTGCCGCCGGAAGGAAGCAGTTCAAACCAGCCATCATTCAAACTTTCTGCCGGACGCGTGCTTTTGATTCGTACATACAGGCTGGACTTGTTTGTTGGAATAACATACTCCACGTCGTTAAAGTCGCCAACCGTTCCATTCGTCACCTCAACCAATCC
>JALOTS010000018.1 GCA_025457785.1 Pontiellaceae bacterium
AACAAATATCGGCCCCGCGATACAAAAGCGGATTATTGCCGATCTGAAGGGGGTTATGGTTGAAACACAGGCCCTGCTTAAAGAAAAACACCCGCAATTAACCGATGCCGAAATCCTTTCTATTCTGGAAATCATGCAGGTCGAGGTGCAGGAACAGTACATGCAGCGCATTACAGATCAGGTCAGCATGATGTTTAACGACATCAACGCAACCTTCGGGGATCTCCGGAAAACCGGGACGTATGCCGCGTTGGAAAAAATGGATACCGCCGATCTGGAAAGAATGCTTTTAACGACATCCCTCGAATTGCTGATTTATGAAATTGATCCGAAAAAAGGAGCTGAATTGAAAGGAGGTCAACAATGAGCGCTTTATTAAACATGGTTGAATCTGAAAAAAAGAGCATTGAAAAAAATCTCAGAATTTCAATGATAATTTCCGCAGCGCTGGTGATTCTGGTCGTGGCGGAAACGGCGTTTATCAGTTATACATTTCACACGAAACTGACACCGGAAAACGTTGCCGTCATGGCCCTTGATGCGGTATCGGGTCAGATTCCCGCACTCAACAGCCAATTGCTGCTCGGCGCGGAGCAGAATGCGCCCATACTGGCCGATCAGTTTGTTGCCTATGCGATCGACACGATTCGGAGCTTACAGCCCATGATGTATGACAATTTAAACGTTCTGACAGATCAGTTGATGTCAGAAGTTAAGTTGCGGTGCGCCCCTGTGTTCCAGAAGACCCTGCTTGATCTGTATGCGGATATAGAAAAAAACAGAGAAAAGCTGACGGATCGGCAATTCGTGAAGGAGGCAATCGGCAATTTACTGGATCTCTGGCAGGAAGAGTTTCAAAAGCAGCTTGATGAAGGATTTAATCCTGCCGTGAATTATATGAATGACGAAATGTCCATTTTGCTGGCCATCCCCGATCAGGAATTAACGAAAAAGAACGCGGCGGAACGGCAGTTGCTGGCCTGTTCACACATTCTCATCCAGCGGCTGGCGCCGGAATATGAATCCATCTCAGCGGAGAAAAATTAAGAAAACAAAGGGCGGCAGATACCGTCAGAACCTCCCTCGGGAGGTTCTGATTTTTTTTTGCGAATCATCCGCGTTTTATAAATGCCTCAGCCGTAATCGCAGCCTCCCTTCGGGAACCGGGCGGAACGAGAGAGGCTCTATTGTTGCGGGGCGGCGACCAAAGAAAACGGCAAGTCGCCCTGCAGGTTTTAAAAAAAATGACGTTTAGTTTGCACCTGCGGCTTTATTTTTTCCCTTCTCTTTTTTTGCCTGTCGCTTTTCTTTCAGGCTGAGTTTGGGTTCTTTCATCTTTTCCCGGTGTCCGATGTCTTTTTTTCCTTTTTCGCCCATGGTCATTCCTCCGTTTTTTTATTTCTGACCTTCAAAAGGTCTGCTGCACGGTTCTTTTTTAGCAGATTCACTCCCGATTCAGCAAGCCCGGCGGCAATGAAGATTTTCCAGCCGCTGATACGATACCCGCATCGCATTTGTTTCCCGGCTTTATATCCTCATAACGGGCTGTGCGCAGGACGCAGGTCACGGAGATTGAGCTGAATGGTCGTGCGTCCGTTCCAGTCGTTTTCCTGAAGCGTAAACGCCAGATCAACCGGTCCGGAAGGCAGTTTTTCCGCCAGATTAAAGCCAATCGCTTCGCGCCGGACTGCGCCGTCCGAGAGCGCCAGTTTCAGATGCTTTTCTTTTAAAATCCGGCTGTCCGCCACATTCACCCCGAAAACGGCCCAGACCGGTTCCGGATTGTCCTGCCCGAAGGGACCGGCACGCCTGATGCCGTTCATCAGCAATTCATCTGCATCCGCCAGGGTAATCACACGGTCAATTTCAAGGACCGGCTGAAGGTCGCGGTTCCGAATCTGTCCGGCGACCGCCTCGTTAAAGAGGGCTTTAAAGGCATCCAGATCCGGTTCCTCGATATCCAGTCCGGCGGCCATTGCGTGCCCGCCGAACCGCGTTAAAAGTCCTGCGCAGGCTTCCAGCCCGTCGAGAATGTTGCAGGTGTCAATACTGCGGCAGGAGCCGCGTCCGGTCTGTCCGTCCATTCCGATCACCGCGACCGGACGTCCGTACCGCGCAACCAGCCGGGAAGCGACAATGCCGATCACGCCGGTATGCCACCCTTCGCGGGCGATCACAAGTCCGAAGTTTTTCGTTCCATCAAAGTAGGAATCAATTTCCTCGATCGCCTCACGAACCATTTCTTTTTCAATGGCCTGCCGCTCGCGGTTCGCCTGATCCAGCAGTTGCGCCAATTCATCGGCACGGGCGGGAAGATCGGTCAACAGCAGTTCCAGCGCGGCATCGGGATGTCCGATCCGCCCGGCAGCATTGATACGCGGGCCGAAAGCAAACCCGGCGTGATGTGTTTCGATTGCGCCGGTGATTCCGGCCAGTTTTTTAAGCGCGTTCCAGCCCGCCCGGCAGGAATTTTCCAAGGATTGGAAACCGGCCCGGACCAGCGCCCGGTTTTCACCGAGCAGCGGCACCAGATCGGCGACGGTAGCGACCGCGACAAAATCAAGATATTTTTTAAGATCCACCGAAGCGGAGGCCAGGCAGCCGTTGTCGCGTCCGGTTTTTATAAGCGCGTGGCACAGCTTAAACGCAACACCTGCTCCCGCCAGAATGCGCGCCGGATGGCCTTCGACACATTTCGGATTTACGACTGCGGCGGCAGGCGCAATCTGCCCGCCGGGCTCATGGTGGTCGGTAATCACCACATCAACTCCGGCGGCGCCGGCCTTTTCGACCGCTTCGACGGAACCTGTCCCGCAATCGACCGTGACAATCAATGAGGGATGGTGTTCTGTGATACAGGCGGTCAGGGCATCGGCGGAAAGACCGTAGCCGTCGTCGAAGCGGCTTGGAATAACAGCGGAAACGTCGCCGCCGAGTTCACGCAGAACGCGCACGAGCAGGGCCGTACTGCAAACCCCGTCCACATCGTAGTCGCCGAAGACCGTTATTTTTTCATCGCCGGAAAGTGCACGGCGGATGCGCACAACGGCTTTGTCCATGTCGGGCAGTTCAAACGGATCGCGCAGCGTTGAAAGCGCGGGGTTCAAAAACAGCCCGGCCTCCTCAACGGTTTTGCAGCCGCGCTGAACCAGCAATGCCGCCAGCGGCTTCGGCAGGTTTTCCATTTCCCGGAAAAACCGCCCCGCCAAAACCTCGTCACAGGGTTTGAATTTCCACAGTTTTGACATGGTTCAACAAAAAAGCGCCCCGAAGGTTCGAGGCGCTGTTTCTCCGCACCGGATACCCGGCACTTTATACTTGAATTTCTTTCTCTTTATGGAAGAGCAGCGCCACAGGTGTAGCAATGAAGATCGATGAATAGGTTCCCACCATAATTCCAATAAAGAGCGTCAGAGCAAAATCATTGATGGCCCCGCCGCCGAAAAGCAGCAGCATGATGACGGTCAGAAGAGTCGTCAGCGAAGTCAAAGTCGTACGGGAAAGCGTCTGGTTAATGCTGAGGTTGGAAATAACCACATAGGAATCTTCCTTACTGTGCATCAGCTTAATGTTTTCGCGAATCCGGTCAAATACCACAATGGTATCGTTAACGGAATACCCGACAATCGTCAGCAGCGCCGCGACGGTTGTCAGGTTGAGCTGACGGCCCATCAGACAGAAGAGACCGATAGTGATCAGAACATCGTGGAAAATGGCGATAATCGCGCCGAGCGCAAAACCGAACTCGAAACGGACCGCGATGTAGATGGTAATGCCGATCATGGCCAGCAGCAGCGACATGACCCCTTTCCGCTTCAGCTCTTCGCCGATCTGCGGGCCGACTGTGTCATTGGCAATGTCCTTATACCCCTGCGCTGCAAACGCCGCCTTGATTACGTCCGCCGCCTTGGGACCGTTTTCATAGCCGACCTTTATCTCAAGAGTTTCACCGGCAACCGCATCCTCCGCAGCGATCAGCTCTTTGTGATACTGAATCGAGGCGTCCTTAATGCCCGCCTGTGTCAGCACGGCGCGCACCGCATCAACCGGCTGTTTCTGTTCGAAAGCGAAGGTGATCGCCGAACCGCCGGTGAAGTCCACTCCGAAGTTGGCCGCCCCTTTGACCATAAAAAATATCCAGCTTCCGATGATGACCGCCAAAGAAACACCAATGCAGATCTGTCGTTTACCCATGAAATCGATCTTCGTTTGACCGAAGAATGAGACCATTTTCATGGTTTGGAGCTTCATTTTTTCGGCCATGGTTTCGAGCAGCAGGCGGGTGAAAACCAGCGCCATCAGCATACTGACGAGAATCCCGGCAGTCAGGGTGACCGCAAACCCTCGGATAGCGCCCGAGCCCTGCCAGAAGAGAATGACGGCCGTCAGAAGAGTCGTGATATTGGAGTCAAAGATGGTGCTGAAGGCTTTGTCATAACCCGCCGTGATGGCGCCCGCGAGACGTTTTCCCGCCCTCAGTTCTTCACGGATACGTTCATAAATCAGCACGTTGGCATCCACCGCCATCCCGATGGTGAGCACGATCCCGGCGATGCCGGGCAGTGTCATCACAGGCAGTCCGGCAGAGGCACCGGAACCAATGGAGAAGAGACCGAGAATCCCGGAAGAGAACCACATCCCGAACGGCAGCAGAATCATCAGCAACACGAGCGAAATATCGGCGATGGCGCCGGCGAGCAGATAATAGCCTCCCATGAAAGCAAAGACCGCAATACCGCCGTAAATACAGGCGCGCAGCCCGCTGCTGACGGAGTCTTTCCCGAGCGACGGATCCACGGTACGCTCCTCAATGATTTTCACCGGAATCGGAAGCGATCCGGCGCGAAGCACATTGACGATCTTGGTGCATTCATCCACCGTGAACCGCCCGGTGATCTGGGCGCTTCCGCCGTAAATGGCATCCTGAATCGTCGGCGCGGAATAAAGCGTTCCGTCGAGAATGATGGCCAGACGGCGTCCGGTATTACTCATATTGCTTTCACCGCGCGGGGCATAGGCGGCCGTGACTTTTCCAAAGCGCTCCGCTCCGGCCTTGTTAAAGGTGAGTCCAATGTACGGACGGTTGAACTGATCGTATTGAACCTGGGCATCTTTGAGCGCAGAGCCGGTCAACTGTTTCCGGATCTCAATAAAAGCGGGTCTGTAAACCGTAGAGCCGTCGGCCAGTAATTCTTTTTCCAGCATGAACTCCGCCCCGCGTTTGGCGCCGAACCGTTTCAGTTCATCCCGGAAGGCCCAGTCCATTTTTTCGTCCGGAACCGCTTTGCGGTCGCGCACAAAATAGGACTCATTATCAACCCGTCTGGGGCTGAACCCGGGAGGGGTTTGCCCTGTTGCAAACAACTCGTTCACCCACGCATCGCTTTCGGTATGAACCAGCCGGAATTCAAGAAAGGCCACGCTTTGAATAGAACTTTTCGCTTCCGCCCGCTTGACGGCATCCACTCCGGGCAGCCGGATTACAATGCGGTCTTCAAGCAACGGATAAATTTCAGGCTCGGCAATCCCTAAGCCGTCCACACGGCCGCGAATAACTTCAAGCGCGACATCGCGGGCTTTTTTAACCGACCGCTGAACCTCCGACTCCAGCGCGGAGCCTTCCAGTTTTTCGTCCGCTTCAAGCGCCTGTTTCCGGGCTTCATTCCGATCAACTTCAACGGTAAAGCTCGTTCCGCCTTTCAGGTCGAGCCCCAGTTTCACTTTTTGATCAAACGGAGTCACCAAAGCCAAAGACCAGACGGTCAACCCGGCCAGCAACCCCCACTTCCACATATCATTTTTATTCATAGCTGATTTTTCAGTCATAACAGATTCTCCAGCAGATTACGCCTATATGTCCGAAGGAAGATCGTCCTTCTCTTCTATCACCTGTGCCACGGCTCTCTTGATTACTTCAATCTTTGTTTTCTCGGCAATCAGCACAAGCAGTGTTTTTTCCTTCACCGCCGCCACCTCACCGATGATTCCGCTGGTGAGCAGCACGCGCTGACCGCTCTTCACAGATTCAATCAATGCTTTGCGCTCTTTTTCGCGCCGGCGCTGCGGACGGATCATAGCAACATAAAAAATGAGAATACAAAAGGCCATCATCCCATAAAATTGCAGGGGTGATGCCTGCCCTGCCTGACCGTCTGAGCCCGCAGCCGGCGCCATGGCAATTGTCTGTGAAAACATATTTTTCTCTCCCTGATTTTCTAAAAAACACGAAAGCGGAGATGCTAGAGGCCGCTTCTGTCCTTGGCAAGCTCGAATCAGACCATTTCCCCATTCGATTACAATGCCGCCGGAACAGGTTCTTTCGTCCTCCCCCGGTCCGTCCGGTTTCATCCGGCTTTTCTACCTCAGCCGGAGAATAAACAACGGACTGATCGCGCCGAAAACGATTACCGTCAGCCACCCGCCGAGAAGAGGGGAAATAACCTCGTTTTTCCCAAGCGCCTGAGCGGAAAGCTGCAGGATATAAAATGCGAAAAAAAGAAACATGGCCGCCATGATGCCGGCGAAGGCGCCGCGCCGTCCGGTATGCGCGCCGACCGGTATGCCGATCAGGGTGACAATCAGGCAGGTAAAGGGAGCGGCAAGCCGGCTGTGCATATCCACCAGCATCCGGGTCCGGATTTCTTCGGAAATATTTTTTTTCGAGCGGAGATAACGGCGTATTTCGCGGGCGGACAGGTTTTGAAGGTCTTTGACCCCCCCTCCAACTTTGATTTCCCCGATAAACGTCTGCGGAGTTTCGCGCAAATCCCGCATCTCTTTCTGAAGAATCATTTCCGCCGGGCCGAATTTATCTCCGTTTTCCTTGTAGGCCTGAGTCGTCAGATCAGTAAACCACCAGCGTCCGTCGAGCCAGAGCGCCTTTTCCGCCTGATATTTAACGGTGCCCGAACCGTCCTCCCGCTGTTCGATCATTTCCACGTTATACATGGAATAATCGCGTGTATCGAATCTTTGTATATTCCAGATGTTGTTCCGGTTTTTCAACGCCAGGTTCCGGGCAAAAAACACTTCGTCATCCCGGCCCGATTTGTGATAGTCGAGAAACTTTTCAGCGTGATAACCGGAGTCGGGAGCAATCGTTTCATTAATGTAAGCGATAAACAGCGTTGCGCAGAGCCCGACCGAAATGAATGGCATCACAATGCGGAAAATACTGACCCCGCCGGCGCGCATGGCGGTAATTTCACTGTGGCGCGTCAGATTTGAAAGGCTGTAAAGCATGGAAAGCAGCAGACAGACCGGCATCAGGTGAACCAGGTTCGGCGGCAGAAACAGGCTGTAGTATTTCACGATACCAAGCAGACTGATATTGTTTTCATAGAACTCGTTGAAGTTTTCCAGCATGTCGCTGATGATAAAAATCAGACAGAATCCGATCAGACAGTAAAACAGCGGAAAGAGCAGGCTTTTCAATAGATATTTGGTCAGAATTTTCATAAATCGGACGTTACCCTAGCGGGTTCGCCATTCTCCCGCAAGATTGGAAGCAGAACCGAATTGAAATCCACTCCGCATTCAAAACCCGCAATCGCCCCGCAACCCGCTTCCGGGAATTATTTAAAACGACGGGACGCTGTTGCTGACGGCCCACGCACGCAGCTCATTGATGGCCTCAATCAGCACGCCCGCCTCACCCCGGAACTGTCCGGAGCCGCTCGGCACATTGCCGGGCGTGTACCATTCATAAAACCCGTTGTTTTCCAGCACCCGGTCCAGCATGGGCGCCAGCTCTTCATACGCTTTGGCAACGTATCCGTTTCGTGCCAACTGCCTGACCATCCGGGCGCCAAACCACGTCCAGTCTCCCCCGTTTTGGTAACGCCAGGGGGTCGCCATGCTGGCTTTCTTAAAATAGTTGGTTGGATAAGCCGGATAAATGGTCAATCCGATGGTTGCCGCACCCGCCGCCGCCACGTTTTGTTTCATTTTCTGAAGCGACACCCCGATTTCGTCGAGGCTCAGCAGATCGGCTTCTATCGCCACGGCGGTCCCTCCGTGATAAAAGATAACGCTTTCATTAAACGTGTTCGTAAACGGCGATCCTTTCTCCAGATAAATATGCGGGATAAATTTCTGGGCGGCTTCATCCCATAAATGTTCGCGCACTGCGGTGAAAAGGTTGGTGTGAAGAGTTTCCCATTTTGCGGTCAGGGTTGGATTCCCGACGCAGCAGATCTGAAGATAGTCTTTAACCGCTGTCATAAACAGGGCGTTGTCATAAATATCAATGGCCGGGTGACTGTTTGCATTATAGACCGTCCCCGTTGTATCTTCCGGCTGAACATCCCCCCAGTCTGCGGTTGTCGCACCCCAAATCAAATTGTAATTTGTTGAAAACCGATCGGTCAACGGATAGTCCATCGCCATCTCCAGCCGCTCGCGAACCGTTTTCCCGACAACCGTTTCGTTCAGAATATTGGTGTCGCCGGTCTTTCGAATATATCGGCACACGGCCTGAATCATGCAGCTTTCCTGGTCGGTTTCCACCGTGTTTTTGTGGGCCGCCACATTGGTCATAATGTCCGAATACCGATAGGTGTAGGAGGGCAGCCGGTTGGCGAGCGGCACATAGCCGTCAGGAATATTCCCGTCTTCTTCCTGAAAATAGAAAAAGGTAATCAGTGCATCGTGAACCGGCTGGTATTGCTCAACGTCCATATTTAAAAGCGGCACGATAAAGGTGCTCAGGTCGCGAATCCACACTTCATTGTAAACCGACCCGGCGTTCAGTCCGGTGGCCAGCAGGGCTTCACCCCGGTTCACGACTTCGTCCAGCCGCGTATCCATCAGGATGTTTCGTGCAAGCGACATGGGCGGAATAGAGAGATTCAGCCTGAGGTAAAACGGTGCCGTTGTGATCGGAATGTTGTAGGACACTTCGTCGTACTGTTCGTTAACCGGATTCGTGGACAATACCGAAAAGCCGGTATTGGTCCAGACTCCGGACATGAGGTTCGTGCAGGTTTGAACATGATAGGTTAAGGCGGGATCATCCTTTCGCTGTAAATGATTATAGGTAAAGTGGTTTCCCTGTTTGACAAAAATTGGAGCGACTCCGTTATCCAATTCATTCTCCGGATCGCCCTGCAGGGCGTACTCATAGAGGTTGCCGCGCCCATCGCCGTCCAAATCTTCTCCGTAGGCTGTTTCGGGATCGCCGGAAACAACAGTCGTCCACATATAATCATAAGGGGATTCATTTTCATTGGCAGGCCCCAGCAATTCCATTTCTGCCCATTGCAGAAATGCACCCCCATGATTGGCGGCACTCAGCCGGTAATATTCATAAGCGGCAGGCGTTGTAACATCAAAGGTCAGCTTTTGGGCCCGATTCGTGAAATCCACGCCGGAACGGCTGTCCACCACATGCCAGTTCGTGCCGTCATTCGATCCGCTTAACGTCCAGCTCTGAGGGTCCATATCTGCGGCAGCGCCTAACGGAACCCGGGCCTTTAACGAAACATTGTCAAAATATACCGTTCCCGTCATTGAGCTTGCGCTTTTATACGTACGTAACGTAACTGTGGTCACATTTGAACTGTTAAACTTCCCTGTGTATTGGGTCCAGTTCGTTGCATTGCCGAGATTAATATTAAACTGACACGTTCCGCCGGGGGTTTGGGTAAGATCGTCGAACTTGTCATTTGTGTCAAACCGGATACCGCCGGAGGTCATGCCGCCAGCATTCACCCATACGCTAAGCTCATAATCTTTATAGGCTTGAATCGGAACCGTCTGACTATTGCTTCCGGGGTTGTTCGTCAACATGAGCGATGCAATTCCCTCTTGTGCATTGTTTGTGGAACGCGTTGAGTTGACACCGACAATCCAATTTGTCGGGATTGCCGGGTTTGCCATGCTCAGTTCAAACGATCCGTTTTTAACGAAATTGCTCGACCATCCCATCGGCGCGTCCGCTGCGGAGGTTATTGTATATTGGCTGATGGTGTATTTATTGCCGCCGCCGAACTGATATTGAACCCAGCCCGAACTGTTCGAGGTCATATACTTGCTGCTCACCTTATTATCAAACAGTTTTCCAGGCAGATATGATGCAGACTCATTGGTATATTGAGATGTAACCGTTGCGCCGACCCCGTCGGTCCGGTCAATCCAATTTGTCGGAATAACCGATGCGGAAACAGCGTTCACAATCCACAGGCAAATCAGTTCGGATAAAAAGGCTTTTTTCATAAAAAATTCCGTATTGACTCTCCCTGCGGCAACCTCCAAGCTGTCGAGGCAAAAGGATACATTCCATGACCCAAAACAAGCAAATTGAAAATTTCATGAGCACCTTTCCTTTTGAGGGACTTACCTTTGATGATGTCTCGCTGATCACTCAATACGCCGATTTCCTGCCCGGCGAAACCGATGTCACCAGCCGCCTGACCGCAAATATCAAAATGAATATTCCTTTCCTGAGCGCCGCTATGGATACGGTGACCGAAGCCGATATGGCCGTCGCTATGGCTCTGCACGGCGGGATCGGAGTGATTCATAAAAACCTCGACCCCGAACGGCAGGCCGCCGACGTAGCGCGGGTTAAATATCATCTCAACGGACTTATTGAAAAGCCCATTACATTCAACGCCGGCCAGACGCTTGCCCAGATTCAACAGCACCGGCTGGAAAAAGGCTACAGTTTCAGCGGCTTCCCGATCCTGGACGACAACGGAAATCTCGCGGGGATTCTAACGACCAAGGATATCAAATATGCCGTCAGCAGCAACGTGCGCGCCGCTGACATCATGACCAAAGAGGTAATCACCGCCGACGAAGACACCGACCTGAAGCAAGCCTACGCCATCATGCAAAAAAACAAGATCGGCAAACTTCCGCTCGTTAAAAACGGCAAGCTGGTCGGTCTCTACAGCTACACCGATGTTGCTGAACTGGTCGAAAACACCCGCCCCATCTATAACCGCGACGAACACTACCGCCTGCGCGCCGCCGCCGCCATCGGCCCCGGCGACTACGTCCGTGCTCAAGCCCTTGCCGACGCGGAAGTCGATGTTCTGGTTGTCGATACCGCGCACGGCCACAGTAAAGGCGTGATTGAAATGACCGCGTGGGTCAAAAAGAATCTGCCGGGCATCGATGTCATCGCCGGAAATATCGCCACCGGCGAAGCCGGTATCGCCCTGCGCGATGCCGGGGCTGATGCCGTTAAGGTCGGGATTGGACCGGGGTCCATCTGCACCACCCGCGTCATTGCCGGTGTCGGCATCCCGCAAATCAGCGCCATCTACAGATGTGCCGAGGCACTCAAAGGTTCTATTCCGATCATCGCCGACGGCGGCATCCGCCACTCCGGCGATGTAGCCAAAGCCCTCGTCGCCGGCGCCTCCAGCGTCATGATGGGCTCCGTCCTCGCCGGAACCGACGAAGGCCCCGGCGAAAAAATTCTTTACGAAGGACGCCAGTTTGTCGTTTACCGCGGCATGGGCAGCCTCGATGCCATGAAATCGCGCGAAGGCTCACGCCAGCGCTACGGACTCAAAGACAGCGCGGATGACGATCTCGTGCCGCAAGGCATTGAAGGTGTTGTGCCCTACGCGGGATCCGTCGGAAAAATTCTCAAACAATACAGCGGCGGACTTCAGGCCAGCCTCGGATACTGCGGCTGCCGGACCATTCCCGAACTGCAGCAAAAAGGACAGTTTGTCCGCGTCTCACACGCCGGGGCGCTCGAAGGCCACGCCCACGACATCAAGATCACCAAAGAAGCCCCGAACTACCGGCAATAGAATATATCGAGCTAAAGAAGAAGGAATGAAAAAGACAGGAGAGAAAAAAACCAAATCCGTTTTTCACCCTTTAACATTCCCTGTCCGGTGTTTTATGTTTTTTTTCTCCGCTGTTCTTTTCTCCGGATGCGCCGCTATTACGTTAATCACTCTGCCGATTGAAGCAACCGGAGCCGCGTTAAAAACGGCCGGTGCTGCCGTGAAGATTACCGGAACCGCAGCGAAAGCGACAGGAAACGTCGCCGTCGGCACGGCAAAACTGGCTATACCCGACGGAGAAGAACCGCCGGAACCGGAAACTAAATGAAGAATCTGAAAACAGCGCTTATTCAGTTCAATCCTACGGTTGGCGATCTGGAAGGAAATGCCTCCCGCATTGTCGCCGAAACACGGAACGCCGCCCAGGCCGGTGCGCAACTGATCGTCTTCCCGGAACTTGCCCTGTGCGGCTATCCGCCCGAAGATCTTATTCTGCGCCCGCAGTTTATTCAGGACTGCGCCCTTCAGCTCCGGCATCTGGCAGAACAGCTCCCGAAAAATGTTTTCACCGTGGTCGGCGCACCCGTGACCGACGGCACCGGACGCTATAACGCCGCCGTGGTCTTCCATGGCGGAAAAACTGCCGGCATCTACCGCAAAATGCTGCTGCCTAACTATGGTGTCTTCGATGAAAAACGCGTCTTCGATGCCGGCAACACGGCTTTCACCTTCAACGCGTTCGGCGTAAAGGTCGGCATCCACATCTGCGAAGACTCGTGGCAGCCCGACGGCGCGGCCTGCACATCGCTCGCGACAGAACATCCCGATCTTGTGATCAATCTCTCCGCCTCGCCATACCACCGGGGCAAACGGCTCGAACGCGAAAACGTCTTCTCCGCCGCCGCAAAAAAACTCAACGCCCCCCTGCTCTTCTGCAACCTTGTCGGCGGACAGGATGAACTGGTTTTCGACGGCGGCAGCATGGCCTTTGATGCAACCGGCTCTGTAACCGCCCGCGCCCCGCTCTTTCAGGAATGCACCCTCATCTCCACGGACAGGCAGACAGGAGTGTCTGCCTCACAAGTGGAGCAGACACTCCTGTCTGCTCATCTCCCCCCCGTGGAGCAGACACTCTTGTCTGCTCATCTCCCCCCTGTGGAGCAGACACTCCTGTCTGCTCACCCGCTCGAAGAGGTTTACGAAGCACTCAAGCTTGGCCTGCGCGATTATGTGAATAAAAACGGCTTCAAAAAAATCGTGGTCGCCGTCAGCGGCGGTATTGACTCCGCCTTGGTTTTGACGCTGGCCGTGGATGCCCTCGGCAAAGACCGCGTCGCCGCCGTCACCATGCCGTCGCAATATTCGTCAAACGAAACACTCTCCGATGCCGGAGAAATCGCCGCCAATCTCGGCGTTGAGTTCCATACGATTCCCATTTTTCCAATCTTTGAAAAATTTACCAACGGGCTTTCCAGTCATTGGAAAAGCAATGAGCCGGGGCTGGCCGAAGAAAATTTACAGGCGCGCATTCGCGGCACGCTGATTATGGCCATGTCCAACAAGAACGGCTGGCTGGTGCTCACCACCGGTAACAAAAGCGAGTTTGCCACCGGCTACTGCACGCTCTACGGCGATATGGCTGGCGGCTTCGCCGTCATCAAGGATGTGCCCAAAATGCTCGTCTTCGAACTCTGCCGCTGGCGCAATCAACAGGGTTTAGTCATTCCGCCGTCCACCATTGAGCGACCGCCCTCCGCCGAACTGCGGCCCGACCAAAAGGACAGCGACTCGCTCCCGCCCTACGAAATTCTTGATCCGATTCTCGAAGCCTACGTCGAAAAAGATATGGGCGTTGACGCTATGATCGCGGCCGGGTTCGACGAAGCCGCCGTGCGCAAAGCCGTCCGGCTGGTTGATTTGAGCGAATACAAACGCCGCCAGGGCCCGCCCGGAATCAAGATCACGCCCAAAGCCTTCGGCCGTGACCGCCGCATGCCCATCACCAATCGCTACCAGGGGTGACTGCGTGTTTTGTAGCCGCGATCCGCGATCGCGGATGAATCGGAAAGACCTGCATCCGCCGATTAAGCGGGGTCACGGCCCCCGCCCTGCAAAAAAGACCGTCAGGACGCAAAGACGGAGTTTCAAAAACAGGATTGCCGAATCCACGCCGGCTGAGTTCCGGCAGTACTTGTAGTAAAGCCGGAACTTAGGGCGTATCCGCCCGTAGATCCGGCTTAAACGGAGCAGCCTTCCCGAAGGGAGGCTGTGCTGATGGGTTACAGATCAATTTATAACGCGGCCCTGATATTTCGCGTCACCCGGAGCGGGCGGAATCTGCGACAGGTTCCGGCGGCGGATCGTCCGGGTTTCTTGGTGTTTCACAATTCCAGCATACAGCAAGCTCTCCGTTTACTTTCTCCCGGCAGCGGGAGCAAACCCAAAAAGAATCGCCTGACTCCTCTTTTTTCATATCCGCTATTAACGTTTTGGCCGTTTCATAATCCTCGTCAGACACCCACACTTCCGGCCACGCAAAAGGTATTGATAACATCGCAGGTACGGGGAAGCCCACTCCTGCGCTGGCAGAGCCGCGTTCATTTTTGATGACCACCATCAGCCCCTGAGATTCCAGCATGCTTTTTAACACGTCACAGGGAACCACACTTGGATCTGTAAATATTCTTTTCATTTTAAGCTCTCGAATGACTTGAGTGGATCTGAACGGGCGAAGTCCACGATAGAGTGTACGCGGTGGCCCT
>JALOTS010000242.1 GCA_025457785.1 Pontiellaceae bacterium
GTTTTCCGGAGTAACTGTTTCGATGCGAACAGGCATTTTTAGCCGGAAAAATCCGGCTTGTGACTGACTGGTCAGTTCTGTAAGATGCCGCCGTTATGAAAGACGACGAATCCAAAGAATCGAAACGTGAGATCATCCTGCATGCGGCAGAAAAAATGTTTGCTGGCCGACGGTTTGATGAGGTGAAGCTGGATGAAATCGCCGCCGCCGCCGGGGTCGGCAAGGGCACGCTGTATCTCTATTTCAAAAACAAAGAGGATCTGTTCGCGCAGATGGCCGTGGAGGGCCTCGATGAAATGACCGAACGGATTCGTGCGATTGCGCTGATGAAACTCCCGTTTCAGGAGCGTCTGTTTCTCTTTGGCCGCGAATTTTCCGCATTTCTGGCCCGGCGGCAGGGTGTGATGCGGGTGATGAATCAGGTTCAGCCCGCTCCGGTCAGTAAAATTTTCCGCAGGCATCTCGGCCGCACGATTCAGGCTGTTCATGCGCTGCTGCAAAAGGGGATGGACGAAGGCGCATTGCGCCGCGATTTTTCGGTGTCCGAGCTGCGCTGTGTACTGGTGGGGC
Organism: Pontiellaceae bacterium; assembly: GCA_025457785.1. Lineage (GTDB taxonomy): Bacteria > Verrucomicrobiota > Kiritimatiellia > Kiritimatiellales > Tichowtungiaceae > Tichowtungia. The sequence goes on from JALOTS010000242.1 coordinate 571, forward strand.
CCATTCTGCTGAAAGTCCGGCGCGAGACGCATGAGGGCGAAGTGATTGATTTGAATGCGTTGCTGAATTTTTTCTGGGCGGGCGCAGCGGAGAAAAAAAAGTGAAAATCCGGCTTCTGAAAGAAAGCGGTGTCTTATGGTCCGTGGCGCTGTTGTGCGTCTCGTGCCGGTCGTTTTCTGCGTCCGGACAGAAGCAGGCTCAGGATGTTCCGCCGGCTTATCAGACGGCTGTGCCGGGAATTCCGGTCGAAAAAGACTGGTGGCGGGCATTCGGGGATGATCAGCTTAGTCACCTAATGGATTGTGCTCTTCGCGGAAATCTTTCGATTGAACAGGCTGCCGCACGGCTGCGGCAGGCTGAGGCATCGGCGGTGAAAAGCGGTGCTGCACGGTTTCCAGCGTTCACGGGCACCGCCGGTGCGGAAACGAAGTCCGCGCATTCTGACGGACAGAAGACGGTGACATCCGAGGAGTTTTCGCTGGGGCTGGCCGCCAGCTATGAAATCGATCTGTGGGGCCGGGTTGCATCGGGGCGCCGCGCCGCGCTGCGGACGATGGATGCAAGTCGCTACGACCTCGAAACGGCGGCGACGACCATCGCGGCCAAAACGGCCGTGACCTATTTTTACTGGCAGCAGCAGCGGGCCAGGCTGGCGATTTTAACCCGTCAGCTCGAAGCCAACCGTAAAATGCTTTCGGTGGTGGAAAAGCGGTTTCAAACGGCGCAGGCGGATGCGGTGGATGTGCTGCAGCAGCGGCAGCGGCTGGCGGCATCGGAAGCGGCCATCCCGCCGGTTCAGTCCGCGGTGAGTGCGGCGGAACATGCGCTGGCGATTCTGGCCGGCGAACCGCCGCAGACGGATCTGAATCTGACGGTTCTGCCGTTTGCAGAATTGCCGGCCATGCCGGAGGCCGGTCTGCCCGCCGACCTGCTGAGTCGCCGCCCCGATCTCCAGGCGGCCTGGGCACGGCTTGAAGCCGCCGACTGGAATGTTCGCGCCGCTCAGGCCGACCGGCTGCCTGCGATTAAACTGACCGGCTCGGCCGCGTACGGCGCAGACAAAACCGACGCTTTGTTTCAAAACTGGGTAATGAATCTGGCCGCCGGATTGAGTGCTCCGCTGATCGACGGCGGAAGCCGCCGCGCCGAATCGGCGCGTACGAAGGCGGTAGCGGATGAGCGGGTGGCGGCCTATCGCGAAGCGGTGCTTAACGCGCTGGGTGAAGTGGAGGATGCGCTGGCATCTGAAGTGCATCAGCACGAGCTGTTGGAAGCGGTTAGACGGCAGTCGGCGGCGGCGCAGATGACGGCGGAGGAGTCGTTCCGCCGCTATACACGCGGTCTGAACAGTTATTTTGAAGCGTTGAGCGCAGAGACGGCGCGGCAGGCTCTTGAGGTGACGGTTTTGCAGGCGGAATATGATCTGCGGGCGAACCGTGTACAGCTTTGCCGCGTCCTCGGCGGCCAATCGGGTGTAATTTTAAACAGACAGGATGAAAATGAATAAAGAGCGGTTATTAAAAGTCATTGGGCCGGCTCTCTTGATGGCGGCTCTCTTGATGGCGGCGGTGTTTATGCTGACCACGCCTGAGGCCGAGCAGGAGGATGTGCCGTCAATTGTTCCGGTGGTGGAATGGGTGGAATTACAGCCGGTTACTACGGCGATAGTCGTGCAGTGCATGGGAACGGTGATTGCTGACCGCGAAGCCGGCTTGGAGGCTGAGGTGAGCGGACGGATTACGGGAGTGCAGGATGGACTGGTCGAAGGCAGCCGGGTTCGTCAAGGCGACGTGTTGATTACGATTGATCCGCGTGACTACGAGCTGGCGCTGGAAGAGGCCCGTGCCGCATTGCAGCGCGCTGAAAGCAGTTTGCGGCTGGAAGAAGGGTCACAGGCGGTTTCGAAACATGAGATGGATTTAATCGGTGCCGGAACTGAGGTGGATGCGGCCTATCAGGATTTAATGCTGCGCAAGCCGCAGTTGCAGACGGCGCAGGCGAATGTGACCACGGCGAAAGCGAATTTGGCGGCTGCGCAACTCAAGCTGGATCGCACTCAAATCCGTGCGCCGTTCGATGCGTGGGTGCAGGCGGTAAATGTCAGTGAAGGTGATATGGCCCGTTCCGGTAAAATTCTGGTGAAGCTGGTGGCACTGGATCGGCTGTTTGTTCGCGCATCGCTGCCGGTCAGTTCGCTGGCACAGTTTCCAGCCTTTGGACATGTGACGTATCCGGCGCGGATTACGCTGGCCGATGGTGTTGTCTGCGAGGGATCGCTGCATCAAATGCTGCCCGACTTGAGCGATGCAGGGCGCATGGCGCGTGTGCTGATCGAGATATTTTCCAACGCCGAAGTACTCCGTCCGTTATTACTCGGTGAAGTGGCGACGGTCGAGATTTCGGGACAAAAAGTATACGGGGTTTGCCTGATAGACCGCACTTATCTGCGCGACGGGCCGGTGCTGTGGATGATGAGTCCGGATGAACGGCTGCATGTTTGTCCGGCTGAACTGGTCCAGGGGTATGCCGACACCGTTCTGGTGCGTTCGGCGTTTTCCAATGACTGGAAACTCATCACGTCGGATATTCCTGCGCCGGTGGATGGCATGCAACTTCGGGTCTTTAATGGTAAAGAAGGAGGCCGCTAATGCCGGGCTTTACCCGTCATAGGGGTCCGATTGCCTGGATGGTGAAGAACCCGGTTGCGGCCAATCTGCTGATGGCGGTTTGTCTGGTCGGCGGATTGGCCTTTTTTACGCAGATCCGGCAGGAAGTTTTTCCGGATATGGCGGAGGATGTGGTCAGCGTGCGGATTGCTTATCCCGGTTCCACACCGGAGGAGGTTGAGCAGGGAATCTGCCGGGTGGTGGAGGAGGCTGTCCGCAGTCTTGACGGTGTGAAGGAGGTGTTTTCCACAGCGAGTGAAGGGTCGGCGTCAATTCAGGTGGAACTGCTGGAAGATGCCGAGCCGATGAAGGTTTATCAGGACATTCAAAGCGAGATTGACCGGATTACCACGTTTCCGAAAGATGCCGAAGAGCCGCAGGTTTCACTGGCTGTACATCGGCGCGAAGTAATTAAACTGGTGTTGTTTGGTGATGTTTCGGAAAACAGTCTCTGTGATCTGGCTGAGCAGGTGCGTGAACGGCTGTTGCAAAATCCGGAAATTACACAGATTGATCTGGAAGGCGTGCGTAACCGGGAGATCCGCATTGAAGTGCCGCAGGAGGAATTGCGCCGCTATAATCTGACTCACCGTCAAATTGCCGCGAAGGTCGCTAACGAAGCGGTGGAGCTTTCCGGCGGCGGAATTAAAACGCGTAGCGGGGACACGTTGCTGCGCATGAAGGAGCGGCGCGATTACGGATTGGAGTTCGCCCGGGTGCCGGTAGCGGTTTCTGAGGACGGCACACAGGTTCGGATCGAGGATCTCGGTACGGTGATTGACGGCTTTGAAGACAGCGACCGCTTTGCGTTTTATAACGGAAAACCGGCGGTCATGCTGGAAATTTATCGGGTCGGGTCGCAGACCCCGGCTTCGATTTCCGGTGCGGTTTATGAAATGCTGCCGCTGCTGCGTGAACAGCTTCCTGCCGGAGTTGATGTCGATGTGCTCTCCGACCGGACTGAAGTGTTTTTCCAGCGGGCTGATCTGCTTTTAAGAAACGGTATGCAGGGGTTGATTCTCGTTATGCTGCTTTTGGGAGCTTTTCTTGAGCTTCG
>JALOTS010000243.1 GCA_025457785.1 Pontiellaceae bacterium
TCTTGAATCCAGTTGGTTGAGCCTGCGGCATCATGCCTTTCGCTCGCTGCTGGCGATGCTTGGTGTGGTGCTGGGGGTGGCCGCTGTCGTGGGGATGCTGGCGGTCAGCGAAGGGGCCCGGCGTGAATCCATTAATCGGATCCGGCAGCAGGGCGTGGATAATATTCTCCTTTTTTCAGAACAGCCGAAGGCGAATGAAACAGGCGGCGAAACCATCTATTTTTACGGGATCAGCCGCGAAGATATCACCCACTTTAGCACCGTGTTTGATAACGTAAAAAAGGTTGTCCCGGTTGTTCAGCTTCGTCAGACCGTGTATAAAAAAGGAGCGCCGAGCGATGTGATGCTGGTCGGAACGACTCCGGAGTTTCTGACTATTTCCCGCTCGGTCAGTGCCGACCCGCGCGGCCGCTGGCTTTCGTCCGCCGACAGCGCCACGTATGCCATGGTCTGTTCGGTCGGGGTGGATGCCGCCCGTCAGCTCTTCGGATTGGAAGATCCGATCGGCAAGACCGTTTCAGTTTACGGCGCAACCTTTGAAGTGGTCGGGCTGCTTAAAAACCCGCTGAAGTCGAAGCTGGCCGGTAAATTTGACATCAACAATATGATTTATGTGGATTATGAAACGCTGTTTTCCATCTTCAACCGCGATGCAGTCAGGGTTGAGGCCGATTATGTTTACGTTCAGGTTCGGGATATTGCGCATCTCAAAAACACGGCGGATCGCATCCGCACGTATTTGAAGGAAACGCATACGATGACGGACTATACCATCAGCGTACCCTATGAGCTTCTGCTGGCCGAACAGGCGACCCAGCGCGTGTTTGCTGTCGTCATGGGATCGATTGCGGCCATTTCGCTGCTGGTCGGCGGAATCGGGATCATGAACATCATGCTGGCCAATATTTACGAACGGACCAAAGAGATCGGAACCTTGCGGGCGCTGGGCGCCCAGAAAAAAACGATTCTGGTACAGTTCCTTTTTGAGGCCGTCGCACTCACCGGTCTCGGCGGGATTCTGGGCGTTTTTGTCGGGTTTTTAATTGCGCTGGTTATCAAATATTCTGCCGGTATGCCCACCGTGGTGACTCCCGGCAGCGTTTTTGTTGCACTGACCGTTTCCGTTTTAACCGGAATTGTTTTCGGAACCCATCCGGCATGGAAAGCCGCCAACCTCAGCCCGATCGAAGCACTTCGGCGCTGATCCTGGATTCGGCAGTTTCCAATGCTCTCCTCCAAATCTTGAAAACATATGAAGTTGGTTTGCCGCCATGTTTTTTTTAGCCTGCGGAAGCTGGGTTAATGAAGGGTTGCGGCCTTCCATGTGTTCCACAAGAGCTGCATGTCGGCAGGTTTGCGAAGTCCGATTTTTTTTATATCGGCGGCTTGCGTCTTAAAAAGGCCGTCGGCGGAGTTTTCAAATTGAGGGTCGATCCGGAGTGTTTCGGACAGCCACTCAACCCGTTCGGCCTCTGTCGGATTGCCATAGACTATATTTTTCCCGCCCAGTTTGACGAGTACCTCCCGGTCTTTCATATCAGAGAATCCGACCGCGCCTTTTTCGTTGTTAATAACGATATTGTCTTCGAATTTCAGTGTTGCGATTTCGATGATGGACAGACCGGCCTGCGTTGAACCTGAAATGATGTTGTTCTCAATCTTCAGATCGGACTGACCATGCACGCTGATGCCGATTCCGTTATCCAGAATAAGATTATTCAGCAGTTTTCCGGTCGCCGACCTGTTGCCGATATAAAACCCGCGGATCCGGTTGCTGACAATGAGGTTTTCTTCAGCGGTGATTTTCCCGCCGGTGCAGCGAATCCCGTAATAGCCGGAACCGCTTACAATATTCCGTTCCAGATCGACCGTGGAGTTTTCTCCGATCGTAATGCCGCAACGGCCCGGATTCAGAATCAGGCAGCCTTTGACGCTTCCGCCCGCGCCGTTCCCAAAATGAACCGGGTAATCGAACCCGTCAAAGGTGCAATTCTTGAGGCGCATGGTGCTTTGCCCGATTGCAACGGCAGCACAGGGTGCGTCCTCCGGAATTCCCAGTGCTTTAAAAACACAGCCTTCCATCGACAGGTTTCCCGCTGCGGTATAAACCGCGAAGGGAGTTTTTCCCCCTTTCATGGTTGTTTTCCACTGAATTTCGATGCCTTCGAGAGTTACAGCCTGCGACGTTTCGACCAGAATAGCGGGCTGGCTGGCTTCGATTTTCAGGATGGCACCCGGCCCGACCAGCCTGGTTTTTTTTGTGAGGATGATCGGTTGAGTGTAAACCCCTTCCGGAATGATGACCTTGCCGCCGGGCGCGGTGTTATTAATCGTTTTCTGAAGATCGAACTCCGCGAGGGACACATTGGCCGCAACCGCTAAACTCAGCAATAGACGTTTCATAATCGACTCCCTTTGTCTGCTAAATACCGTATCCCCGCTTCAAACAACGGCACTCTTTTAACAAAACGCGGGGAAACAGGCAAATCTCTTTATTCCGGATGGAAACATACCTGCGGGTTTATCCTGTACCTGAATTTGATGAGCTGGTATAGAAAGCAAAAAAACGGCCTGTACGGGAATCGATGGCCTGTTACACTGCCGGTCTTTTCAGTGACGATGTCGGTAAACCGCGAAATAAATAAGGCGGTTTATTAAAGAGGCCGATTGAAGAGGTTGATGGGAGGGGGTCTGTATGCCGGGGAAAACCAATGTGGACAATGGCAAAAACCGTCGGGATGAACTTTCGTTGACCCGGACGAGCTGGTATCGGCAGGGGGTTGTGGCCTATTGCCTGATGACGGTCATTCCGCTTCTGGCGCTTGGATTCTTTCTGGTCACCTATTTGCTCCCGAACGTGGTCACGCGTGAAAGCCTGTTGCTTGTTATTATTCTCTGTTTTGTCCTGTCCGTGAGCGGGCTTGTCATACTGCATAATATTCTGGCGTCCTTTTATAAATTTCGAACCTGCATTGAAACCGTTGCCGGCGGCAACCTCAATCAGGAAACCCCGGCGTTGAACAGTCCCGATGCAGACCGTGTCGCCGCGTCGATTAATGCGATTATCGAAAGGCTTCAGCAGGATCGCCTCCGGCTTCAGAATCTTCTGAAAGAGGGTCAAGGGAGTTTTCGCGACATCATTAAAAAAAACGCTGACGGCATTCTGATTGTTGATATTGAAACGAAGGTCTGCACACGGGCCAATCCGGCTGCGTGCCGGATGTTCGGGTACACCGCAGACGAAATGGGAACGATGAACCTTTTTGACCTGTATCAGAAAAAGGCTGTGTCGCATGTTGCGATCGAGTTTGAGGCCCAGTTGAAGGGGGAAAAAACACTTGCAATCAATCTTCCCGGCCGCAGGAAGGACGGAACCCTTTTCTACGTGGATGTCAATGCGACCAATGCGCTCATTGATGACAAAACCCATTGGGTGGGCTTTTTCCGCGATGTCACCGGGCGCAAACGGGCGGAAGAGGAAATCTGTCTGCTTAACGAGGAACTGGAGATGCACATCCGTGAACGCACCGATGAATTGCAGGCGGCTAATCAGGAACTGGATTCATTCTGCTGTTCCGTGTCGAATGATCTGCGCAGACCGTTGAAGGCGATGGATGGCCTTTGCCATATTTTAATGACGAATTATTCCGACGGGTTTGATCCGGAAGGCCGGCGCGTACTGGGGATTATTTCCGGCGAAAGCCAGCGCATGGGCCGGTTGATGGACGGTTTGCTGGTTTTTTCTCAGACAGGACGTCAGTTGCTCAAACTGGAAACGGTTGAGCCGAACCTTCTTATTAACCGTGCGGTGCAGGAGCTTTCCGCCGGGAAGGCGGATAACCGTCAGATTGAATGGAAGGTCGGCAGGCTGCCGGTGAGCCGGGGCGATTCGGCTTTGTTGTATCAGGTTTGGTTGAACCTGCTTTCGAACGCGATCAAGTTCACCGGAAAGAAAGACACCGCCGTGATCGAAATCGGAAGCCGGGTGGAAGATGGGCAGACGGTTTATTATGTAAAAGACAACGGGATCGGATTTGATATGAAATATGTCTCCAGATTGTTTGCGATCTTTCAGCGGCTGCACGCCGAACACTCATTTGAGGGAATCGGCGTGGGACTCGCCCTGATCCGGCGTATCGTTCTCCGTCATGGCGGGCGTGTCTGGGCTGAAGGAATGCCTGATGAAGGCGGAACCTTCTATTTCTCTTTACCCATGCCCGATAGGATCGAAAAGGAATAAAAATGCGGTGGCTGTTATGAAAAAATTAAATCGAACACGGGTTCTGCT
>JALOTS010000244.1 GCA_025457785.1 Pontiellaceae bacterium
TTCAAAAACCAGCTCGCCGCCCCGCATGATTTCATCATGGGAAACAGATCGCCGGTCATGCGGGTTTCCGTTCAGAAAAACCGACTGAACATATTGATTTGCCTGACTGTTGTTCAGTGCGCGGATCGTGAACGTGTTCCCGTTTTCAAGATGAATTTCCGCCCGATCCACGAGCGGAGCCCCTAAAATATAGTCCGGGCTTCCCGGGCAGACCGGATAAAAACCCATGGCGGAAAAAACAAACCAGCTCGACATCTGTCCGCAGTCTTCATTGTTCACATATCCGTCCGGGCGATCTGAATAGAAGGTGGTCATGATCTGACGGACAATCTCCTGGGTTCTCCAGGGCCGTCCGGCAATGACAAACGAATAGGGCATTTGATGCCCCGGTTCGTCCCCGTGGGCATATCCGCCAATGAACCCGCTGATGTCCCAGTGCGGATGCCCGGCCATGCGGATTTCTTTTGTAAACACCTCATCCAGCCAGTCCGCATAGTTTTCCCGTCCGCCGAACAGGGCCATGGCTCCGTCCATATCGTGCGGCGTATAGCCGCTGTAGCCCCAGATGTTGCCGGAGATATACGTCCGCTTCAATCCGTCCCACCGCGCATGATCCATCGGCTGCCAGGAGCCGTCCGCAAAACGGGGCCACATGAACTTCTTCTCCGGATGATAGAGATTCCGATATCCCTGGCTGCGCTTGCGGAACAGCGCCTCATCGTCCGGTTTCCCGAGCTTTTTGGCCATTTCAGCAATGCACCAGTCGTAGTAACAGTATTCCATTGTTTTGGATACGCTGCATCCGATCTCCGCCGGCACATATCCCAGCTTAAGATATTCCGCCACGCCGTTATTCCGTCCGTAATTCGGGCTGCACCGTCCTTTGGAAAACGCGGCTTTGCGCACACAGTCATACGCAAGCTCTTCATCAATTCCCGGCAAGTTTTTCAGTACCGCATCGGCAATCACGGAAATTCCTGAATAACCGACCATGCAGAAGTTATCGTGACCCAGCGCTTCCCATAAACTCAGTCCGGTGCCGGACTGTGTATAGCGCGAAAGAAGCACATTCACTAAATGAGCATCCGCTTTCTGATCAATCAGCGTCCAGAGCGGATGCGTTGCCCGGTACGTATCCCACGTTGAAATATTACTTACCTGTTCGAGGTGCGGAGAGAAATAGACGTTTCCCTCGATAACATAATTTCCGGTTGCATCCGAAATCGTGTTCGGCGCGATGAACGAATGATACAGCGCCGTGTAAAAAATCCGTTTTACCGCTTCGGATTCATCCTCAACGGTAATGCGCGCAATCTTGTTCCGCCACATGGATCGGGCCGCCTGATGAACCTCTTCAAACGTTTTATCCTTTCCCTCTGCATCATAGTTTTCTCTGGCGCCGTCCGGATCGACATACGAAAGAGCGACCGCCGTCTCAACCGTTTCATCCGCACATCCCTCAAACGAAACAAAGGCCCGCGCGGTTAAGGTGTTGGCCCGCCGCGCACCCGGGATCACCTTTCCATATTCTGACACACCGTACGCGGTGAACGGCTTCGAAAATTTGGCATAGAAAAACACCTTGCGGTTTCCGCAGGCGCCGTGACTCCAGCGTGATCCCCGCACCTCGGTATCCGAAAGAATTTCCACCTCGGCGTCATTTATGGATTCCCGCACCCCATGCGTCGGATCAAGGATCACATGGTGTTCGCCTGCCTTTGAAAACGTGTATCGATGAAACCCCACCCGCTTCGTTGCGGTCAGCTCTGCCTTCACGGAATAATCATCCAGCCAGACCGAATAATAGCCCGGCGAGGCGACCTCCCTCTCGTGCGAAAAACGCGAGCGGTATCCGGTGTCTGGATCTTCCTTTGTCCCCGGCTCCATCTGCAATTTGCCGGAAGTCGGCATCAGCAGAATATCTCCCATTCCGCCGAGTCCGGTTCCGCTGAAATGATTGTGAGCAAACCCTTTGATTACCGACTCTCTATAATGGTACCCCGGGAAATAATCTCCGTCGGACGGACTCAACTGAATCATCCCCTGCGGAGTCGTCGCGCCGGGGAATGTATGGCCTTTCCCGTCTGTTCCAATCATTGGATCAACATAGTTCAAAACATCTTCCTGACTCTGCACCGCCCCGAAACACAAATTGACCGTCGCCGCAGTTAGGATAAAAGCTGTTCGTATTCTCATTATTTTGCCCCTAATCATTTTGATTAAAACAGACCCTGATTAGATTCTTTTAAGGAAGCCCTTTTGTAAAGATTGTAGAGCAAGCGTCTCGCTTGCTCGAAACGAGCGGGACGCTCATTCTACTTTTTACCGACTCATCGAGATCTTCCAAGGGTTGGAAGATCAATGGTCGCAGGCGTTTGCGCCGGAAACCAGCGTGCCGTTCAGGTAGGCGGCTGCCAGTTCGTCCACCGATGCGGCCGGAGCACCGACCACCACGGCAATGTTCTGCTGGGCGAACAAATCCTGCGCCCTTTGTCCCATGCCGCCGGCGATGATCACATTCACGTGCTGCTGGCCGAGCCAGCGCGGCAGAACGCCCGGTTCATGCGGCGGCGGCGTGAGATCCTCGCGCGAAAGAATCGCCTTGCTTTTTTCATCTGCGGTCAGCACCGCGAAGGTTTCGCAGTGGCCGAAGTGCATACAGAGTTTTCCCTGAGCTGTTGGTATAGCTATTTTCATGTTTATTCTCCTTTTGAGTTGTTGGTTTAAAACATCAGAACGGTTCCGGCGGGGCACGGGTTGCATTTTTCCGGAAATTCTTTCCACAGCCGCACGGTGGCGGCGAAGCCGGTGCAGTGGCAGGGGAAGAGCTGCCGGATATTGAAACGGCGCAGTTCCGCGATGGTTTGATCCATTCGGGTTTGACTCGCGTTGAGCAGATGCATCCCTCCGATCACCGTGTGGATCGGGCGGCTTCCGGTCAGCGAATGAATATACCGCAGGGTGTTGATTACTCCCGAATGAGCGCAGCCAAGGATGACCACGGTTCCATCTTTTGTTTCAATAAAGGCGGCCTGGTCATCCGGAAGATCATCCGGTATCCGGCATTCCGGGTCTTTAAAAAACGCGCCTCCGGTGTCTTCAAAGTCCGTTGTGCGGGGGATCGGGCCGGTGAGATAAAATCCCGGTGAGATTTCAGTTTTATTTTCAACGGATACGACCTTCGCCAGTTCCCCCGCCGTAATTTTATCTCTGGCGGCGATGCCGATCTCGCGTCCCGTGCCATCCGGGTTGCGGGCATATTTCGGGTTAAACGCCTGAGGGTGGGCGTAAACTCGCGGAGAATTCATCCGGTTCAACGCAAAAGCGAGCCCGCCGGTGTGGTCGTAATGACCGTGACTCAGCACAACCGCATCGACGGTTTTCAAATCGATACGGAGCTGATCAACGTTGTACCGCAGGGCCAGTCCCTGTCCGGTATCGAAAAGAATTTTATTCCGTCCGGTATCGATCAGGAACGACAGTCCGTGCTCGGCGATCAGACCTCGCCCGCCGGCGGTGTTTTCCACCAGAACGGTTATGCACGGATCAGTCATGGGCGTTCCTGTCTTTTACTGTAATTCCGGTTTTCATCGGGTTTTCTTTTTCTATTCTCTTCCCAGGCAGGCCAGTGCCTGTTTCAGATCGCTTGCAATCTGGTCAAACGGTTCGATTCCGACCGAGAGCCTCACGGTGTTTTTCGCGACACCGAATGTGGTGCGGCGTTCCGGCGGAAGGTAAAGCATGGTGGTCAGAAACGGGATGCAGATCAGCGATTCGGTGGAACCGAGACTGACGGCATGGCGAATGGTTCGCAGTGCGGCAATAAAGTGTTTCGCGTCGTCTTCATGTTTTCCGACATCGAAGGCCATCATGTTCCCGAAACCGTTGTGCATCTGTTTAGAGGCCGCAGCATGATCCGGGCTGCTTGTCAGTCCGGGGTACATCAGGCGGGTGATCGAGGAATGGGTGCTCAGCAGTTCGGCGGCCTGCTGCGCATTGCGGGACATGGCCTCCATGCGCAGTTCGAAGGTTTTCAATCCGCGATCAAGCAGGAACGCGGAATAGGGGTCGAGCGTGGTTCCGATGGCCTGCCGTGTAAACCAGAGCCGGTTGTAGTGTTCCTTTGATCCGGCCACCGCACCCGCCATCAGGTCGTTATGCCCGCCCAGCGCCTTGGTGGCACTGTGTACGACAAGGTCTGCGCCCAGTTCCAGCGGATTCTGGTGATACGGGGTGGCGAAGGTGTTGTCGACGATCACCA
>JALOTS010000245.1 GCA_025457785.1 Pontiellaceae bacterium
GCGGTCAATGACCACAGCCTTCGGCAGGGCTTGTTCTGCCTCCAGGCGGCGCAGGTCGCCCATTCCAGCGTATGACTCGTTGCGCTCGATGACGGCAGCTTTCGGCAGCGCCTGGGCTGCTTCTAAGCGCTGCAGGTCGCCCATTCCCACGTAATTACTGTTGATTTTCGTTGCACTACCTGGGATGTGGAGAGCCTGGAAGGCAAAGACTGCAGCGACGACGAGAATGACGGCGAAAAGCAGTTGCAAATAACGCTTGGTATTCATCGGAACCTCCTGTGGTTTTCCTTGTCTTTTTTGTTTTTCCAACCTGATGTCTTCAGGTTGATCCTGCTTATAGGATAGCGCAGGACACTTAAAAACCCACGATATTGGGCAAGTCCTGACCGGCTTTTTGACAAAAGCAATCCTGTCCTGCGCACAGGAAGTAAAATCCGATTCAAACGTATAAATTACGAATACAACATTGAGATGGGCCGAATGTACGATCCGGTCGGAATTATCCTGAGTGAGCCATACAAAGGGAAGAAATTGCACATGAGTTTCATTTCTCAGAAATCTGAAGTTCGGAATCCAAAAGAATCGGCATATGGAACATATATTAACTCCCGCTTTTTAGTAAAAGATGAAGGGGAACAATAAAAATCTTTAACCAGTCAAGTGAGTCTATCACGGACTCCGCCCGTTCAGACTCCTTTCAAACGTCGGGAACAATAAAACCAATGACATTTCTGTGACGAATTGATACCGTCTGAACATGAACGATTCAATCCACTTTAAGGATATGCTGAAAGAACGAGGGATTCGACGCGAATGGGCGGATCTCGCTATAGAAGCACCTGATCGGATCGAAGAGCATCAAGATGGAACGAGGCATTACATCAAACAGATTCTTGACTTCGAGAACAGGTGGCTGCGTGTTATCGTGAACGCGGTGAGTGTTCCTGAAAAACGAGTTACAGCATTTTTTGACCGGCGATTAAGGAGAACGCAATGAGAATAAAAATTGATAAAGACAGCGATACCCTCTACTTCCGGCTGGATGAAAACAGCATTGTGGAGTCGGAAGAAGTACGTCCCGGCGTTATTCTTGATTTCGACAAAAACGACCGGGTGGTCGGGGTGGAATTTCTTGGCATTTCAGCGCGCGCCACAAAAGATGAACTTTCGACCATGCAGTTTCAAACTGCATAAAAAATCTTCCGGACGGCGCGTTCACTCTATCGCGACCCCTTCGTGTGGTTGCAGGGCGGGGGCCGTGACCCCGCTTCCGCGATCACGGACCGCAGAAAGATTCCTCGCAAAGGCGCTGAGACCGCAGAGTTTTTTATCCGCAGATGGAACAGCCGATTTCCGCAGATGAAATTTTTTACAACCACTCCCAAAGGTCGTTAGAGCACCTGAGACCAAAGGTCGAAAGAGGCTTTCCGAACGGAAAGCAACGAAACAACGTGGAGTGGCAAACTTCGGAGCAAGGCAGAGAATCTTCTTCCATAAACGGATCTGATCGGGAACAGAGAATTCAAATGAAAGCCCGTTTTCACTTGAACTCTCTATTCCCGATCAAGCCCTGTGTCAACAGGGCCGCCCCGAATTTCGGGGCACCGTTTATTCCAACCTCTGATCCCTGGCATTTCCGATTGCCGATTGGGGATCGCTGATTGAGGATTGGCTGACCGCTGACTCCTGACTCCTGACTCCTGCCCCCTGATTCCTGTCTCCTGACTCTTGCCTCCTGCCTGCCCGCCATAGCTTTTGCGACGGCGGGACCTTCGACGTTCCGACCTTTGACTTTTGACTATTTTTCTTTCCCTCGCTTACAGCGTATCAAACGGGCTGCGGGCCTTTACGCCGGACCGGTTCAGCACATGCGTATAAATCATCGTCGTCGACACATCGGCATGGCCCAGCAGTTCCTGAACGGTCCGGATGTCGGCCCCGTCCGCCAGCATATGCGTCGCGAACGAATGCCGCAACGTGTGACACGTCACCCGCTTTTGAATCCCCGCCCGCTCCGTCGCCGTTTGGATCGCTTTCTGAAGATTGTTCTCGTGAATATGGTGTCTTCGCCGCGCCCCGCTGCGCGGATCGGTGCTGATTCGCGAGGAGGGAAACACATACTTCCATTTCCACTCCCGTGCCGCGTTCGGCGATTTATTGGCAATGGATTGCGGCAGATACACATCCCCGCAACCCGCAGCAAGATCGGCAAGATGCAGCTCATGAACTTTTTCCAGATGCTCCTTCAGGGCCGGAGCAATCTTTTCGGGCAGTGCAACCCGCCGATCCTTTCCGCCTTTCCCATCCACGACAGTCATGTACCCCAATCCAAAATCCACATCCTTCACCCTCAGCCGGACACACTCCATCAAACGAAGCCCCGCGCCGTAGAGCAGAACAGCCATGATCCGCTGAGATCCCTGCAACTGCTGTAACAGCAACGCCGTCTCCGCCCGCGTCAGCACAACCGGAAGCCGGTGCGTGCGCTCCGGCCGTTTGTAGCCAGCCAGATCGCCAAGCTCAATTTCCAGAGCTTGACCGTAAAGAAAGGCCAATGAATTCAACGCTTGCGCCTGAGTTGCCGGAGCCACATGGCGCTCCAGCGCAAGATATTCCAGAAAATCACGAACTCGTCCGCCATCCGCCGGAAAAACACCCCCGCAAAACGCCGCAAAACGACGGCTCCACTCGATATACGTCTGTTCGGTTCGAATCGACATGGCCCGGGTGCGGATGACATCCCGCAATCGCTCAATCTGCTTCTCCGTTTCCGGAGGCAAATCCTGCTTCTCCTGCGGAGTCTTCGCAACGATTCGTTTTGCCTCCCTGGCCAGCGTCGGATGCGAAACGTCCAGCTCCCGAAAACCCTCGATGCGTCCCTTCCAGTCATAGGACTCAACCCAGTTCGACTTAACCATATCCTGAAACAAAACCGCGAGGGCTGAAGCAATCTGGCCTTGCTGCCAGGCCGACAAACCATCCATTCTGCCTATCCCATCCAGATACCGATCCATCTCCCCGGCGGAAACCGTGCGAATCCGCTTTCCGTCCAGCCCCTCAACATATTCCTGCGCCCGCACGATGTGCCATTCCGCGTTTTTTTCGACAATTTTGCGTCGATACAGCGCCTCCGCGTAGCGCGCCCAAAAGGCTTTCTCTTCCTCAGACATTATCCTTTTCATGGATGAATATTTTGCATATCATCAAGTCGATTTAAATGAAAAAAATCGATCAAAATGTGATAGGCAGAAAGTTTTCTGTCTAATAAACGGTTGGGAGAAACTATAAAAGAAAAGAGAGCGGGCGCGAAGCTCAACCAAAAGGAGAAATCAGTTATGACCAAACTTTTGATTGTGGCGCGTCCTCTGTTTCCGAGTCTGGCAGGAGTGAAAGACCTGCGAAAGACCGCTATGAAATATGAGGAATTAAATATCGGTAAACAACCAGTATGCTTCACCACACTGGAATGCCCCGACGCGCCCGCTCTCTTTTCGCTTTTAAAAACCACCAACCCCTCCCAACCAACCGCGTCACCCTACGCCGACTTGCGTTCGTTTTTGTTTTCAACTCCGTCCCGGCGAGGGTGCGCCGAAACGTTGGCCTGAGGAGATAGATGCCATTCACACCGATACACATGGGGCCAGGCATGGCGGTCAAAGCCGCACTCCCAAAGCATTTCAGCATCGTCGTGTTTGGGCTTACGCAAATCGCGTTGGATCTGGAGGTATTGTGGTATCTTGCCCGATGGAATCCACCCCTGCACCGGTTTTGGCACACATATCTGGGTGCCACCATCGTCGCAGCAGGCTTCGCTCTGGCCGGCAAACCGGCCAGCCAATTGATCAAGTCCATCTGGAACCAAATCGCCAAGCGGTATCCCGATGTCGATCTGTCAGTTTCTGTCCACACATCCTGGCTGGCCTCAGCCTCGGCTGCGGTAGTGGGAGCCTACAGCCACATCTTACTCGACAGTCTGTTCCACCCGGATATCGAGCCGCTGCAGCCGTGGTCGGAAACCAACCCTCTTTTCGGAATCATCAATCCGATGATGCTCCAGATCGGATGTGTCATTCTCGGCATCATCGGGCTGGTGTGGTTCTTCGGAAGAGAACAAATCAGGAGAAAGGCCAATCGGCTCCCCGTGACTGACTGAGGGTTTCTCAGCCAGCCACAGGTGCCACACCACCCGGCATGCGGGTCCGCACCGGGCGGTTCCAGTCAGATG
>JALOTS010000246.1 GCA_025457785.1 Pontiellaceae bacterium
CGGGTAGAAATGTATCATGATCCGGATAAATTCGCGCCAAGCGATGTGATTGTAATCGGAAGCGGGATCGGCGGACTAACCGCAGCCGCGCTGCTTTCAAAAGCCGGACTGAAGGTAACGGTCTTTGAAGCGCAAGCTCAGCCCGGCGGATACCTCAGCGGATTCGAACGGAGCGGGTTTGTTTTTGATACTGCGATTCAATGGCTGAATCAGTGCCATCGGAACGGATTTGTCCACTCGTTATTCAATTATCTGGGCGACGATTTTCCGCCATTCAACCCGCTCACACAGATCAGCCGGACGCATGGAGAAACCTTTGATTACCTGCTGACCACCGCTCCGCAAACTCTGCAGAACCAGCTCATCACAGATTTCCCTGCCGACAAAAAGGGAATCCTCCGGTTTTTTCAGGATGCACAGGCTCTGGGAATCCGGTGGAGTCAACTGGACAATACCATCCGCGGCGTCGAAACCATGCAGGGATTGGAAAAACTGCGCTATGGATGCCGTATGCTCCGCTGGAGCCTTCCGATGGTGCGCTACCTGACATCGTCCGCCGATCGCGGCGCGGCCCGCTATTTTCAAAGTCCGGAACTGCGCAAACTGTTCGGCTGGCAGGAAAGTTTTATTTCGATGCTGATGCCGGTGGCATGGGCTTCAGCCGGCAACTTCCGCGCTCCGCCCTGCGGCGGAAGTCGCGCCATGGTGAACTGGCTTTGCAAAAAAATCGAAGCGTCCGGCTCCGAAATTATTCTCCATCAGCGGGTCGCCCGCATTTTACTCAATGACCGTCGGCAGGCGGAAGGCGTTGTGCTGGAAAACGGCGAAACGGTGCGGGCCCGGCACATCATATCCGCCGGCGATTTACAAACACTGTACAACGACATGCTGCCGTCCGGTTCTGTGCCGCAGCGCAGGCGCGAAGCCGTACGAAACGCCGACCTGTATTACTCAAATTTCACCGTATTCCTCGGTCTGGACTGCGACCCCGCCGCACTGGGATTCGGGGAGGAAATGCTTTATCTGACCCGCGAGAAAATCCCCCGCCGTGAACAGTTCAACGGCAATCCGGAAACCACCGCGCTAACCGTTCTGGCTCCGTCGGTTCGCGATCCGTCTGTGGCGCCGGACAAAAAGGGCACTTTAACGATTCACTGTCCGGCAACGATGAACAGCAATGAAATCTGGCACACCGAAAACGGGCGCACACGCGGCGCGGCTTACCGGGCGTTTAAAAAACAGTTTGCCGAAACACTGATCCGGCGCGTTGAAGAAAGCTTTGCGTCCGGACTGCGCGGACACATTGCAGTAATGGAAGCCGCCACGCCCGTTACCTACTGGCGATATACCGGCAACACCGACGGAACCATTATGGGAACCCGTCCGACCGGACGGAATATCCGCGCAAAAATATCCAATTGTAAAACTCCCGTGAAAAATCTGCTGCTCGCGGGACACTGGGCCGACTACGGCGGCGGTGTTCCCGTTGCCATGAAAACGGCCGCCAACACTGCACTGCTGATCTTGAATGAACGCTGTCCGTCTGAAGGGGAAAAGCTGAAAAACGTGATGGACGGAAAAACAACTGCAGCGTCCCATCAGGACGCGAAATAATGGAATGGCGAAGCAATAGAGTGTTGATTTTTAAAGAATTGCCACCAAATCATGACGGTTGCGAACAGTTTTTACCCCTTCTTCCGGCTTGCGCTTCATTTTCCGGTCGGTAAACTCCGGCGAATCATTTACAAAATAAAACGGTACGCACCTTATGGCAATACACATTCTGCTGGTACATCCGCTGGGCTATACAACCACCAAGGCCGCCGCGCATGATGTGGTCCGCCTTTCGAATATTATGCCGCCCATCGGATTGATCAGTCTCGCCGCCTGGCTGGATCAAAAAGGCTTTAAAACCACAGTAGTGGACTGTTTTGCCAAACCCGGATCGCAACGCCGCATTCAGGAAATTCTGGAAAACCGGCGGCCCGAATTTCTGGGTCTAAGCTGCACAACCTCAAGTTTTCACGACGGAGTCCGCATGGCCGGGTGGGCCAAGTCCATTCTGCCATCGGTTAAAACCGTGATGGGCGGCCCGCACATTTCGGCGCTGAAAACGGAAGCGCTGCGCGGTTATCCCGCGCTGGATTTCGGCATCGCGGGCGAAGGCGAAGAAACATTTGCCGAGCTGGCCGCCGGAGGATGGAGCCGGCCGGAACGGGTTGAAGGTCTCATCTGGCGCGATGCGGAAGGGAATCCGCAGTTCAGCGGACCGCGCAAAAAGCTCCTTGAACTCGACAGTCTGCCCTTTCCGGCTTACGAAAAACTCGACGGATATCCCCGCGCCTATACGCTGCCGATTTTTAATTATCCGCGCGCGCCCAACTCCAGCTGCGTTTCCAGCCGGGGCTGTCCCTATGCCTGCTCCTACTGCGACCGCTCCGTATTCGGCGCGAGCTTCCGCTATAATTCCGCCCGTTACATGATTGCCCACGTCCGCCACCTGAAAGAAAAATTCGGTGTGCGGCATATCAATTTTTATGATGATCAATTCACCTTCAACCGAAAACGGATTGAAGAATTTGCGCAGGAATTAATCCGCCTCCAGATGGGAATCACCTACAACTGCGCCGCGCGGGCGGATCATCTGGACGAAGAACTCCTGCGCCTGATGAAGGCCTCGGGGTGCTGGATGATCAGTCTCGGAATTGAGACCGGAGACCCCGAACTGCTGGCCCAACACCGTCAGCGCTCCAACCTCGACCTGCTCGCCGAACGCATCCGGATGATCCACCGCGCCGGAATCCGGATAAAAGGATTGCTTATGATCGGGCTGCCCGGCGAAACCGAAGAAAGCATTCAGCGCAGCATGGATTACGCCTTTTCTCTGCCGATTGATGACATCAATCTGGCCAAATTCACGCCGTTCCCCGGCGCACCGCTTTATGCCGGCATTCGCGAATCGGGAACCTTTGATGAAGACTGGTCCAAAATGGACTGCATGAATTTCCAGTTCATTCCCAACGGGATGACCCGTAAGCAACTGGACCGTCTTTTCACCGCCTTTTACAAACGGCACTTCATGCGTCCGCGTGTGCTGGCGGGCTATGTATCCATGATCTGGCGGTCACCCGACAGTTGGCGGCGTTTCTGGTTAAGCTGCGGAAGCTTCCTGCGTTTTGCCGCCAGTAACCGGAGACTTGGACAGGAAGAAAGCCGCACATGAAAAAAATCGCTGCCCTGTTCCTCAGCACGCTGCTCCTGTTCACAGCCTGCCGCACTCTGAATCCAGAATCGGCTGCGCTGTCCGCTGATGCCCCGCAAATTTGTTTTTTGCTCACTTTCGATGACGGCCCCAGCATCCGCGAGCCGTACAATCCGACACTGGCCATCCTCGATCAACTGGAAACCAATCCAATTCAGCCGGGAATTAAGGCTCTGTTTTTTGTGCAAACCGAACACCCGCAGGGCGGCGGAACGCCTCGCGGACGCGACATCCTGCGTGAAATCCACGAAAAAGGCCATGTAATCGGCATACACAGTGTCTCCGCCAAAGGCCATATTTCTCACACCTCACAGCCAACCGGTGAGCTTATTTACGAAATCCAACAGGCCAAAGATGTTATTCAAAAAACAACAGGTGCCGCCCCGCTTTTTGTCCGTCCGCCGTTCGGCGCCTGCGACATCCGCACACGAACCGTTTACCATCAACTGGGGCTTAACATGCTCATGGCCAATGTCCGTACAAAAGACGGCGTTATTTCCGGCTATAACCGGAGTTTTCGTCGGCGCTCCAATATTTATAATGCCCTGCGAAACATCCGGAAAAACACCGCACCTGAACCCGTTACCTATGCCGTTGTCAACTTTCATGACACCAATCCCTATACCGCCCGGCACATGACCGAATATCTGCACATCCTGATTCAAGAAGCGCGTCACGCCGGATTTGCCGTACCTGAAAATCCGTTCTGCGGAAGCCGGGAACAGGTTGTGTCGGCTGCAGAAGCCACCCGCGTTCCTCCTCCTGCCGGAAATCCGCAGGTGCAGCTTTAAACAGCATCCATCAGCCCAAAGCGCATTTTTCGCGTCAACAACACGTCCGCCGGTTTACGAAAAAGCCCCTTTGTTTGATCTGTCCGAAAGCCGGCAATACAGATTCAGATCATTCAACCTTATCGTTAACCGGAGTGACGCAGTCCCATTTGCCGGAATCCCATTTGCCGGAAGAACTTCCGGAACTTTTACACTCACGCTCCAGCCGTTCGCCATAGGGTGTAAACCGATACACCTTAACCCAGGTGCCATTCATACGGCCTTCCCCCAGATTATTTAACTCCGGTGGAATCGGACGATAATATCTACCGTCTCCCTTTTGTATTATTTCCGGTTTTTGAGCAACTGTGGAAGGAAGATCCAGTGGAAACTCTTTGGTTTCTCCCGGCGCAAGAAACGGCACCTTAATCCAGCCGGCAATCCGATAATCCGTCGGAAAATCCTTTGGCATCCTAAAAATCATCTGCTCAACAAAAGACTGATATTCCAGCACAAGATTTTCCAAGGGCAACTCGCCTTCGTTTTTAAGAATAATCTTCCGGGAAACCGTCTCTGTTTGTTCAGTATAAAAATCTTTGACTTCTATTTCCCCTTCTGAACGAGAATCCTCAAAGGAAATCTTCAGGTCGGACTTAAACGCCTGATCCGCAAGTGCGCTTTCAACAAACCGCCGGTCGGCATCAGACAGATCTGCCAGCGGAACCGACTGTACACCTGTGCCGACCGTGACTTCGATTGCTTCTTCTTTCTTGCGGTATCGCGGGGTCGCCACCAAATAGGAAAAACCATCCTTTGTTTTCACCTCAAACTTCTGTTTTTTTATGCGAACCTTATCGGTCGTTCCTTCAAAGAACGCCGCTAAATTAAGGGCATAGTTGCTCGACGCGTCGTTATATTTTTCGACCGGTTTCCGAACCGAAAAAAGCAGCCCGCCGCACTTTTGCAGCGGCGCATAAACCACCTCCATATGCCCGATTGAAAAATCAACCACCTTGGCTTGAGCCAAGGCATCCCCTTCAACCGCCGCAGCCTGCAGCGATTTGAACTCCTCAACATTTACCGGCGGAAATTTCGGATCATCATTCTGAACCCGTTTAACCAAATCCGGAATGGTGACACCGTACCCGGAAGCCGTCGCGAATAAAACCAGCGCAAAAGACCAAATTGTTTTTTTCATGCGGTTACTTTTGTTCAAATCACCTGAAGTTTGCAAGGACGAAGTTTTCCGGGGGAAACGCGTTTCCGGTTAAACTGCGGAAGTTTCCTTTGCTTTGCCGCCAGAAACCGGCGGCTGAAAAAAGAAAAAACTCACATGACGGAATATCTGCACATCCTGACTGAAGAAGCGCGTCACGCCGGCTCACCAGTATTTCCGGTCATAACGCCGGTGCATCGTCATCAACTGCCAGCCGAATTTAACACCCGCCATAACAAACCGCGCCTGATCGCGCAGCGGAATTTTAACCTTGTTCACTCTGGCCGGAATCCGGGCCGCGCCCATGGCGTAAAGAATTGCAAAATATCTGTAAAAGGTTTTCAGCGGAAGCCGCGTCGGCAGAATGGTGTGGATGCAGTCATAATAATAGCAGGGATCTTCACAGATGAAGGTGTCACGGGCCTCCATGAAAGACTTGGTTCCGGGCGGCGGAGAAAGAACCGTGAAGGCGAATTCCGCCGGGGCAATCTCTTTAACGGCCTGCTGAACCGTTAAAAAATCCTCCTTGTCGAAATCCGGATTGACCATCAGCGCGGCATGAATATTCAATCCAAGACCGCGCAGAATCTCGCGGGCTTTGCGGTTTTGTTCCGGAGTCGCGTTCTTGTTATAGGCGCTCAGATTTTCCTTTTTGAGCGACTCAAACCCGATGTACACAAACTCCAGCCCGGCTTTCTTCCACAGTTCGAACAGCTCGGGATGGCTGCAAATCGTGTCGCTGCGGGCCCATGAAATATATTTTTTCTTTATGCCGCGCCCGATCAGCATTTCCGCAATCATCTGCATGCGTTTGGTATTGATGAAGGTTTCGTCATCAACAAAATAAACATAATCCTGTTTCAGCGAAGCAATTTCCTCCACAACCGCCTCCACCTCGCGCTGGAGATACTTGCCGTTGGCCAGAAAATGAACCACGCAAAAACTGCACCGGCTCGGACAGCCCACGCTGGTCCGCACACAGGCGATTTCCGGAAAGAGAGTTTTTACGCGCTGTCCGGCTTCGCCGTAGCAGATGCAGAAATAGTCCGACATATTCACCAGATCGCGCCGGGGCCTGGTGGTAATTCCATCAGAATGGATCGCGGGCGGCGGCTTGCCTGCCAGCTCGTCGAACTTCGGCGAAGCCGTCGGGATAATCCAGTCGGTTTCCGGCAGAGCCCGCCCCGATTCCAGGGCCTGAAGGATTTCTTTCATGGCGGAAACCCCGTCGCCGCGCACCAGCAGATCAAACAGTTCAGGATACTTGCAGTCGGTCGGCATGCTCGATGGATGAATGCCCCCCAGACAAATGACGGCCTTCGGAACAAGTTCGCGGGCAATCTTTGCCAACCCCTTATTCACCCGGAACTGGCTCGAAAAACCGCCAAAGCCGACCACATCGGGCTGATAATCCATCAGTTTTTTCCGGAAGGCCTGCTCCGGTTTTTTTGCCACAGCCAGATCGCAGATCTGCACATCGTGCGGTGCCTGAACCGCACCGGCAATCAGTTCCTGAGCATAAGGCTCCAGCCGGATCATGGACTGAAGCCACCTGGATGTCGGCAGCACAGGATGCGGACGGACCAGTAAAATTTTTAAAATTTTCATACTGATTTCTGAACAAACTTATTTCCGAAAACATTTTTCGCGTCAATAACACGACCGCCGGTTTGCAAAAAAGCCCCTTTGTTTGATCTGTCCGAAAGCCGGCAATACAGATTCAGATCATTCAACCTTATCGTTAACCGGAGTGACGCAGTCCCATTTGCCGGAA
>JALOTS010000019.1 GCA_025457785.1 Pontiellaceae bacterium
GGAACTGGTCGATCTGCGCAACTCCGGCGATACCGCCGGGCCGCGCGATCAGGTGGTCGGTTACGGGGCCTTCGCTTTTTATGAGTGAACAGGGGACGGAGCGGTTCGCTCAGTGCCGGAAAAGAAACCGGGGGGTTTCGATCTGTACAAAATTGGTGTGATGCGAGTTCTCGATGTATCCGCCGCCGATAAACACGATCAGATCGTCCGCTGCAATCTGTTTTTCTTTGATCATTTTTTTCAAACAGATTCTCACCAGTTCATCATCGGAGGTTCCCGACAGATCCAGTCGGGCCGCGTAAACCCCATAGCTGAGCGAGAGCTGGCGAACCGTACTGATATGTTCGGAAAGCGCCAAAACGGGCGTGTTTCCCCGGTACGATGCGCAGATTCGGGCGGTTTTGCCGGCGGACGTGTTGGTGACAATGGCTTTGCCGGGCAGGGCGGCTGCGCAGGATACCGCCGCCTTGGCCAAATGGTTCCGGGGCATTACGGCGCTGTTTTGCTCATAAACAGGCAGTACGTCCAGCAACGGGGCTTTTTGAGATTCCACGGTATGGGCGATGGTGGATATCATTTGAACCGCTTCGATCGGATATTTACCGAGGGTGGTTTCCTCGCTGAGCATTATGGCATCCGTTCCGTTGTGAATCGCGTGGGCGATATCGCTGATTTCGGCCCGGGTGGGACGCGGATTGTTTACCATTGATTGCATCATCGGGGTTGCGATGATAACCGGTTTGATCCGCTGAATCGAGGTTTTGATGATGTTGTTTTGAAGAGCTGAAACATCTTCCGCCGGGATTTCCGCATCAAAGTCGCTGTGCGCCACCATGACACCGTAAGCAATATCAAGAATCGATTTGAGATTGTCCACGCCTTCACGGCTTTTGATTTTTGCGATAATTTTGACCGGACTGTGCCGGAGGTCGAGAATGGTCTGAATGGCCGACAGATCTTCGCGGCAGCGGACAAAGGAATGTGCGATAAAATCGACATCGCTGCGCGAAGCCCAATCGACGAAGACCGCGTCTTTTTCGGTGAGTGCAGGCAGGTTCAGTCGAATGCCGGGAACGCTGACCAGTCTGTCGTTTCTTATTTCGCCGTTATGCTGCGCGGTGCAAAACAGCGTACCCCATGCCTTCCGGTTAACAATCAGTTCCATCAGCCCGTCGTCAATCAGGATGCGGCTATCGATCGGAACTTCCTCTGAGAATTCGGGATGGGAAACCCGGAAACCGTTTTTCGGAATGCCGGTTCCGCTGATTTCGATCAAATCGCCGGTTTTGATGTGAAACGGTTCGGCCACGTTACAGGTGCGGACTTCCGCGCCTCTGATATCGATCAGAATTCCGACGCGGTCTGAAACGGAGCGGACATTTGCGACGATTTTTTCCGCTGCGGCAATCTCCATGTGCGCCGTATTCAGCCGCACCACATTCATGCCGTTGATTATGAGTTGTTTGATGAACTCCGGGTCGCAACAGGCATCGGTCAGTGTGCATATAATTTTTGTCTGCTTGTTCATAAAAATTTTCCTTACCAGGTGAGTGAGCGTTTTAGCAGATTCTTCATCCGCGACTAGCTTTAATTTTAAAAAACGATATTCTCTTCCGCATGAAACCGGAACATAAAAACCAGTTGCTGCAGATTGCCTCCGACGCAATTTCCCAATGTTTGGAACTGCCGGGGGAAAAACAGCCGTTTGCGGGCGCTCTGCCGGCGGAACTGATGGAAACGAGAGCCGCGTTTGTCACGCTGACTCTCGGCGGAAAACTGCGCGGATGCATTGGCACTCTTGAGGCCTTTCGACCGCTGGCGGAAGATGTCGCTGAAAACGCCTGCGCCGCCGCTTTTGAAGATCCCCGTTTTGAACCGCTTGCAAAACAGGAGTTTGAGAAACTTGAAATCCATATCTCGGTTCTTTCTCCGCCGGAGGAACTGACGGGCGCGTCGGAAGCCGACTTTTTCCGTCAAATCCGCCCCGGTGTGGACGGGTTGATTTTGCAGGAAGGATTTCGGCGCGGAACCTTTTTGCCCTGCGTCTGGGAAGAATTGCCGCAGAAAAATCTTTTCTGGGCGCATCTGAAACGCAAAGCCGGACTGCCTGCCGATTACTGGTCGGATCGCATCCGGGTCTTTCGTTACACGGCGGAATATTTCCCCGAGCAGGACGGTTCCTTGTAAGGCAACCGAGTCCTGCAGGGCAAATATGACATTTCATAAATGACAGAGCACCGGGTCTAAGGCGGTTCAGCCCGCGAACAGCGAAAGACGGGTTATGAGGCCGCTTCCGTCCGCAAACAAATCCGGACGTTTTATGTTAAGGTCACACAGCACATCATTCATGATTTCCTTCCTTTCCGGTTAAATCAGCCGACATTTGAAAGAACCCCGCGCCTTTTTTTTCAACTGAATTGCCGGGCGTTTATCGCTGACACGTTCACCGGTGGCAGCCGGTATGGCCGCCGGAACGGAAAGAAGTTCAGCAGGCTTCCGGGTATTGGAAAGAGCTTTCTGTATGGACGAGGGGATAACGGATATCCGGGGCGGTCCGGCAGGGGTGATGCCGATGAGTCTCAGCGGGGCATTTCTCAGCGCTCAGACTTCGGTTGTGTCTCCGCCGCCTTGATTTTACAGGGAAATATTTTCTGGCAGTCCGGGCCGGGATAGCGTATCTACACGGACATTTGAAGGAAAATTATGAAGCAGTTGATCGGTAAAAAAGAGGGTGAGAAGTCCGCCGGACGGTTTAAACGGCGGATGATTTCCGGTGTGCTGGTGCTTTGTCCCCTCGTTATTACGCTGTTTATTTTGAAAATCATTTTTTCGGCGCTGACGGCCTTTGTTCTTCCCGTACTTGAGGGCCTTCCCGTACTTAGGGAGCTTCCGGATGTCGTTCTTCTTATTCTTTCCACCTTTGTCGCTTTGCTGATGATTTATCTGGTCGGGATGTTTACAACCCATTTGATCGGTCTCCGTCTGATTCAGATGGGCGAGCGATTGATGATGAAGCTGCCGATTGTGAGATCGGTTTACTCCGCTTCCAAACAGGTGATGGATACCTTTTCGAACTCAACCAAAGCGGCCTTCAGCGCCACGGTACTGGTTTCCTTTCCGCATCCCGGCGCACGGGCGATCGGTTTTGTGACCGGCACGATTCTCGATCCGGACGGACGGACACTGTATCGCATTTTTGTTGCGACGACACCGAACCCGACTTCCGGCTTTTTGCTGCTTCTTCCCAAAGAGGAAGTGGCTTTTACCGATATTTCCGTTGAAGACGGCATTAAAATGATTGTTTCCGGGGGAATGCTTGCACCCGAAAATTACGCAGTGCAGAATCCGCCGGTTTAATCTGCGTGTGATTCAGGAGAGGAGACGTTTCTGTGGAATATTTTTTACTGGTTGTCGGGCTGGTTGTGCTGGTGGCCGGCGCTGAAGCGCTCGTGCGGGGCGCATCGAAACTGGCGGCTTCTGTTGGTATTTCTCCGCTGGTGATCGGACTGACCGTCGTTGCGTTTGGCACCAGTGCACCCGAAATGGCAGTCAGTACGATTGCCGGTCTGGCGGGGCAGGCGGATATTGCGCTGGGCAATGTGGTCGGCAGTAATATTTTTAATATTCTGCTGATTCTCGGCCTGTCGGCGCTGGTCGCTCCGCTGGTGATTTCGGAGCAATTAATCCGGATTGATGTGCCGCTGATGATTCTTGTTTCGGTGGTGACCTATCTGTTTGCTTTGAACGGAGTAATCAGTCCATCGGAAGGGTTTTTGCTGTTTTCCGGAATCATGCTCTACACTGCGTTTCTGGTCTGGCAGAGCCGTCGTGAAAACAAGGCTGTGCAGGAGGAATATGCCAGAGAATACGGCAAGAAAGAGCCTCTTTCTATCAAGGCCGTTATCAAAGATTTGATTCTGATTTCGGGCGGACTCGGCATGCTGGTGCTGGGTTCCAAATGGCTGGTGGACGGTGCCGTGTTTGTTGCGCATAAACTGGGTGTCAGTGATCTGGTGATCGGGTTGACCATTGTTGCCGCCGGAACGTCACTGCCTGAACTGGCGACTTCTGTGGTGGCCAGTATCCGGGGGGAACGCGATATTGCGGTCGGCAACATTGTCGGCAGCAACCTGTTCAATCTGATGGCGGTTTTAGGCCTCGCCGGGATCGTTTCGCCGGACGGCATTGCGGTTTCTTCTTCGGCGATTCGTTTTGATTTGCCGGTGATGGTTGTTGTCGCGATTGTCTGCCTGCCGATATTCTTTACCGGAAACCGCATCTCACGCGGGGAAGGCGGCCTTTTACTGGGCGGCTATATTACTTACACAACCTGGCTGGTCATGACGGCGGTTGCCGCTTAAATTTTCCAAATCATGGAAAAAGTCAGGGCGCGGTTAAAAAGTTCCAACGTTCGGTAAAACCGTGCTATATTTCTTCCCATGAAATCGATTGAAGAACAGATTGCGGAGCTGAAGGAAAAACGCGGAGCGGTGATTGTCGCGCATAATTATCAGCTCGATGAGGTGCAGGCGATCGCCGATTTTACGGGCGATTCGCTTGAACTCAGCCGTAAGGTCGCGACGCTTCCCAACGATGTCGTGGTCTTCTGCGGTGTCCATTTTATGGCCGAGACCGCCGCGATTCTTTCGCCGGAAAAGACCATTCTGATTTCCGATCCGCAGGCGGGCTGCCCGATGGCGGATATGATCACGGCGGATGCGGTACGCAGACTCAAGGCGGAGCATCCCGGCGCGAAGGTGGTTTGCTACGTCAACAGCCCGGCGGATGTAAAGGCGGAGAGCGATATCTGCTGCACGTCGTCGAACGCTGTCAAGGTGGTCGAGTCGCTCGGTAATGCCGAGGTCATTTTTGTTCCCGACCGCAATCTCGGGTCGTTTGTCGCCGGACGGCTGGGGCGCGCGTTGATTCTTTACAACGGGTTCTGCCCGACGCATGAACGGATTCGCGATGTCGATGTGCTGGAACTGAAGGCGAAATATCCCGGGGCGCTGGTGCTGGCTCATCCGGAGTGCAACAGGCCGGTGCGTGAGCTGGCCGATGAACTGCTCTCGACGGGCCAGATGTGCCGTTTCGCGCAGGCTTCGGATCATAAGGAATTTATTGTTGCAACCGAGTTTGGGATTAATTACCGCTTGCGGAATGAAAATCCGGGCAAGACATTTCATCCGGTCAATCCGGACCGGGCGGTCTGCCCGAATATGAAGAAAATCACGCTCGAAAAGGTGCTCTGGTCGCTTCAGGATATGAAACATCGGGTGACGGTTCCGGAGTCAATTGCCTGCCGTGCGGCCGGTGCAATTCAGCGCATGCTGGAAATTTAAAGAATGGAAGGGTGGAACGGAGGAAGACTGGAATGGCGGAAGAATGGAACGGTGGAAGGGTGGAATGTTGTAAATACGACTAATTTAATCTGGATTTTAGGCCGCTAATCATTCATCATTTCAATACTCCATCATTCCAGTATTCCATTGTTCCGGTACGGTATTCCAATTCTCCAGGGAGGTTCTATGTGGGATTATACAGACAAGGTAAACGATCATTTCAAGAATCCGCGCAACGTCGGAAAAATCGAAAAACCCGACGGCACCGGAGAAGTGGGTTCACTGGCCTGCGGTGATGCGCTCAAGCTGATGTTCAAGCTCGATGAAAACGGGCGCATCAAAGAGGCCAAATTCCAGACGTTCGGCTGCGCCAGCGCGATTGCCTCTTCATCCGCGCTGACCGAAATGATCATCGGAAAGACGCTGGAGGAGGCGGAAAAGATCACCAACAGGGATATCGCCGAATATCTCGGCGGGCTTCCGAAGCAGAAGGTGCACTGCTCCGTGATGGGGCGCGAGGCTCTCGAAGCGGCGATTTACAACTACCGCACTGGCAAAAAGTGGGATAAAGCGCTTGAAGGCGAAGTCATTTGCCACTGTTTCGGTGTGACGGATAAGGAGATCGAGAGGGTCACCCGCGAGAACAATGTTCAGACATTGGAAGAACTAACCAACGCCTGCAAGGCGGGCGGCGGCTGCGGAAACTGCCTGCCGGAGCTGCAAAAGATTATCGACCGGGTTCACGGGGAAATGGCGGAGGCCGCCGCGCCGAAGAAAAAAACGCTGACCAATTTGCAGCGAATTCATTTGATAGAGGATGTGATTGACCGCGAAATCCGTCCGGCGCTGCGTCAGGACGGCGGCGACCTGGAACTGATCGATGTGGACGGGCCGGTCGTCAAAGTCCGCTTCCGCGGCGCCTGTTCCGGCTGCATCATTTCCGAGATCACCCTGAAGGATGTGGTCGAGGCACGGTTAAAGGACAATGTGTCCGAAGACATCCGGGTTGAGGAAGTAAAGTAGGACAGGCTTCCAGCCTGTCCATTCATAAGTGCCGACAGGCAGGATGCCTGTCCTACGTTAGGAAAAAATGAAAACTGTATATTTAGACAACAATGCCACGACGCAAATCGCGGACGAAGTTCGCGAGGCGATGATGCCTTTTCTGACCGATCTGTGGGGCAATCCTTCCAGCATGCACACCTTCGGCGGGCAGGTTAAAAAATATGTCGAAGCGGCCCGTGAACAGGTCGCCGCGCTGATCGGGGCGGCCGATCCGCAGGAAATCACCTTCACGAGCTGCGGTTCGGAGAGCGACAATCTGGCTATTCGCGGCGGGGCGGAAGCGATGGACAAGCCGCCGCACATTATCACCTCCAAAGTGGAGCATGCCGCCGTTTCCGGTCCCTGCCACTATCTCGAAGATCGCGGATTCCGTCTGACTAAAATTGATGTGGATAGTCTGGGGCGGCTCGACATCGACGCATTGCGCCGTGAGGTGAAAAGCTCGAAAACATTGACTTCCATTATGTGGGCCAATAATGAAACGGGGGTTGTTTTTCCCGTCCGTTTGATCGGCGAAATGGTGCATGAGGCCGGCGGAATTTTTCATACGGACGGCGTGCAGGCGGTCGGAAAAATTCCGATGAAAGTGAGCCTGCTTCCGATTGATATGCTCTCGCTTTCCGGGCACAAGCTGCACGCGCCCAAAGGGGTCGGCGCGATTTATATCCGGCGCGGAACCAAAGTGAAACCGCTGGTGCTCGGCGGGCATCAGGAGCGCGGACGGCGCGCCGGCACCGAAAATGTGCCGTATATTGTCGGCCTCGGTGTGGCGTGTGATTTGGCGGCGAAGCATCTCAACGAGGAAAATACACGGGTGAAAGCGATGCGCGACCGGCTGGAAACGGGCATTCTGGCAACCTGTCCCGGCTCGCGTGTGAACGGCGATACGTCGTGCCGCCTGCCGAACACCACTAACATCAGCTTTGATTTCATTGAAGGTGAAGCAATCCTGCTGATGCTGGATGATCGCGGGATTTGCGCCTCGACCGGGTCGGCCTGCGCCTCCGGCTCGCTGGAGCCGTCGCATGTTCTGCGCGCCATGAATGTGGCGGGAACTTCGGTTCACGGTTCCATCCGCTTCAGTTTCAGTACCTACAACACCGAAGATGATGTGGACAGGGTATTGACGGAACTGCCGAAAATTGTGAAACGTCTGCGTGAATTATCCCCGTTTGTATAGCTGTGCTCAGATCAGAGCGTTGGAATTCCCTCTCAGCCTTTTTATGCGGCCTCCGTCAACGGGACAGAGTGGGCGTTATTTATGCCTTTTTCAGTTTCGGCCCGGCGGGGGTGTCCTGAACGGTCCAGCCGGCGGCGGTGATGGCATCGCGCAACCTGTCGGCTTCGGCGAAGTTTTTCGCCTTTTTGGCGGCGACGCGAGCGTTGGCCATTTCGATCAGTTCGGCCGGAACTTCGGCGGCGGGCGGGATCAGGAATCCGAGAACGCTGTCCAGTTTTTTCCAGAGATTGGAAACGGCCAGCGCGGTTTTTGAATCCATCGGGAGGGCTTTGTTGCCTTCATGGACACCGTCGAAAAGCGCACCGAGTCCGCCCGCGATGTTGAGGTCGTCGTCGAGCGCTTCTTCGAAGCGTGCTGCGAGAGTTTGAGCCCAGTCGGGGAGAGGAGTTTCGAGTTCCGAGTTTCGGGTTTCGAGTTCCGAGTTTTGGGTTTCGAGTTTCGGGCTTCGAGTTTCACTGCCAATGGTTTCCTGCACTTTGGTGTAGAATTCGTCGAGGCGGGCGAGGGCGGCGCGGTTGGCGGTGAGTGAGGCGAAGGTGAAGTTAAGCTGCTGGCGGTAGTGCGTGCCGATCAGTTCGTAGCGGATTTCGCGTCCGGTGAAGCCTTTTTCAAGAACTTGTCTCAGGGTGTAGAAGTTGCCGAGTGATTTGGACATTTTTTTGCCGTCCACCTGCAGGTGGGCGCAGTGCATCCAGTATTTGGAATACAGGCAGCCGTTGGCCCCTTCGCTCTGGGCGATTTCGTCTTCGTGGTGCGGAAAAATGTTGTCCACGCCGCCGGTGTGCAGGTCAAAGCTTTCGCCGAGATATTTCATGCTCATGGCGGAACATTCGATGTGCCAGCCGGGACGGCCTTTGCCCCACGGCGAATCCCAGACGACATCGCCGTCGGCTTTGTCGTAGCCTTTCCAGAGGGCGAAATCGGCGGCGTTTTCCTTGTCGTATTCATCCTGCGCAACGCGTGCGCCGGCGCGCATGCCTTCGCGGTCGAGATGCGCCAGCTTTCCATACTCCGGAAACTTGTCGATCGGGAAATAGACCGAGCCATCGTCGGATTTGTAGGCCAGTCCTTTGGCGAACAGCTTTTCGATAATGGCAATCATTTCGGGGATGCAGTCGGTCGCAGCGGGATAAAACTCGGCGGGCTCGATGTTGAGCGTTTTGAGATCTTCAAAGAAGGCCTCTTTATATTTCTGCGTGTACTCGCGCAGCGGCAGGCCGGTTTCGCGCGAGCCTCGAATCGTTTTATCGTCCACGTCGGTCAGGTTCTGTACCTGGGTGACGGCAAAGCCTTTGTATTTCAGCCAGCGCCGGAGCAGGTCTTCGAACATGTAGGCGCGGTAGTTGCCGATGTGGGCGTAGTTATAAACCGTCGGCCCGCAGGTGTACATGCGGACATGGCTGTCTTTCAGAGGAACCAGTTCTTCCTGCGTGCGACTCATCGTGTTGTAAAGTTTGAAGCTCATAGTTGTCCGTTATCAGTTAATGGGTTTCGGTTGACGGGCGGGATATTAGAGAAAACTTTCCTGATAACAAATAATTCTTTTCTGATAACTTTCGAGGCGGACGGAATTAAAACACCAAGGTGCAGCGGAGCGGTGCAGAAACCGTCCATGAAGTTTTTTTTGGTTTGCATGAAAAATAAAATCCTTCCGGACATTGGAAAATTTCTCGCCGGAACAGGTAATTGTGCGTACCTTTCCTTTCAGCAGGCAGAGTGTATCGGCCGCTCTTTCCGTTTCGGCGGAGGGGGAGGAAAGTCCGGACTCCGCAGGGCAGGACGTTCCGTGGTTAACGCGGAAACCCCGGTGCGAAACCGTCGGGGATGGAAAGTGCCACAGAAATTATACCGCCAGCCGCCTTATGGCGGCATCTGAGATTTCAGATTTGAAATTTCAAATGTCGGCTTCGCCGAGTGGTAAGGGTGAAATGGTGGGGTAAGAGCCCACCGCTCCAAGGGTAACCGCGGAGGCAGGGTAAACCCCGTCCGGAGCAAGATCAAATAGGGAACAAGGAGCTGCCCGCTCCGCTTTGAGTTCCGGGTTGATCGCATCAGATAAATGGTCGACTCCTTCGGGAGAACAGAATCCGGCTTACCGCTCTGCCTGCGCTTTTTTATCCATTCAGAATAATTTTTTTAAAATGAGTTTGCCGGACATGGTTTTACCGTTACTGTTTCGGGCTCACGGAAGAGTTTGAACTATGACAGATCGCGAAGCGTATATTGCCCTGAATATGATCGAAGGGCTCGGACCGGTGACGGTGCGGGCCCTGATTGATGCTTTGGGTTCGCCGCGGGCGGTGTTTGATCCGGAACTGTCGGATTTTCAAGGCACAAAGCGGGTCGGCGTAAAACTTTCGGAGGCGATTCTGGCGCAGCGTACGCAGGTGGATCCGCAGGCGGAACTTGAACGGGCCGCCGGACTGGGCGTTCGTATCCTGACCCCGCTGGATGATGAATATCCTGCCGCGTTGAAAGCCATTTATGACCCGCCGCTGGCACTTTATGTGCAGGGAACAATTCTCCCGCGTGATCGCCATTCGCTGGGAATGGTCGGGTCGCGCAAGTGTACGCATTACGGGTTGAGTGTTTCGGATCGGCTTTCTTACGAACTTGCGCAGACGGGGTTTACGATTGTGAGCGGTCTGGCGCGCGGGATTGATACGTCGGCGCATCAGGGTGCACTCAAGGCGAAGGGGCGTACGATTGCGGTGCTGGGTTCGGCGATTGATCAGCTTTATCCGCCGGAAAACGCGGAGCTGGCCGCTCTGATTGCTCAAAGCGGCGCGGTAATCAGCGAGTATCCGTTCGGACGGCAGGCCGACCGCCAGACCTTCCCGTACCGCAACCGGATTATCAGCGGGCTTTCGATAGGGGTGATTGTGGTCGAATCCGGCGCGAAAAGCGGGTCGCTGCATACCGCTGACGCAGCCATGGAACAGGGGCGCAGTGTCTTCGCGGTACCGGGGCGAATTGACAGTCCGGCATCGACGGGAACGAACCGTTTAATAAAAAATGGTGCGAAATTAGTGGACAACGTGGACGATATATTAGAAGAGTTCGAGCTTTTGGTGCCGCCGGGAGCATTTGAAAAACCGGCGGGAAAGGCCTCCGCCCGTCCGGAAGTGCCGCTTTCTGCGGACGAACAGACGCTGGTGAAGGCATTGTGGGAAGAGGCGCTGGATGTGGACAGTCTGGCTCGCGCTGCCGGACTGCCGAGTCATAAGGTGAGTGCTCTGCTGATCGGGTTGGAGATGAAACGCGTGATAAAAATGCTGCCCGGGCGAGTGGTTGAATTGGCGGATGACTTGAGATGGTGAGCTGATCAAAACGATCGGGATGATTTTTGAATTAGTTTGTGAGAAACAGGAAGTAGAAGCAG
This sequence comes from Pontiellaceae bacterium, assembly GCA_025457785.1. Taxonomy (GTDB): domain Bacteria; phylum Verrucomicrobiota; class Kiritimatiellia; order Kiritimatiellales; family Tichowtungiaceae; genus Tichowtungia. Next base: position 11,030 of record JALOTS010000019.1, read on the forward strand.
GAGAAACAGTCAGAATAATTAGGGTCAGAATAATTTCTGACTGCACCAAGTATCCGGTGTTTGGAAAATTATTCTGACCTTAATTATTCTGATAATCATTTCTGTGTCGCGGTTAAAAAAGGGAATTTAGAAAATGAAATTGGTTGTTGTTGAGTCTCCGGCGAAAGCAAAAACGATTAATAAGTATCTGGGCGATGAGTATATCGTCAAAGCATCAATGGGCCATGTGCGTGATCTGCCGCCGAAACAGCTCGGAGTGGATGTAGATAAAGGGTTTAAGCCGGAATATGTGAATACGACTGGCCGCGCCAAGGTGATTACTGAGCTGAAGGCCGCCGCAAAGAAGTGCACTGAAGTGATTCTGGCGCCCGACCCTGACCGCGAAGGGGAGGCGATTGCCTGGCATCTTTTTGAGCTGCTGAAGAAAATTGTCCCTCCGGAAAAATTCAGCCGTGTGACCTATAATGAAATCACGAAATCGGCCATTAAAGAGGCGTTTGCCCATCCGACTGAGCTGAATATGAACCGGGTGAATTCGCAGCAGGCCCGGCGTATTCTTGACCGGCTGGTCGGTTTTAAGGTAAGCCCGCTGCTGTGGAAGCAGATCAAAGGCGGTGTCAGCGCGGGCCGCGTGCAGTCGGTGGCGCTGCGGCTGGTCTGCGAGCGCGAAAACGAAATCAAACAATTCACCCCGGAAGAGTACTGGGTACTTGGCGCAAATGTCCGTAAATTGGTGGCGCCTCGCGATCCGTTTACGATTAAGCTGGCTCAGATCAACGGGGAGAAGGCCGAGATCCGCAGCGGCGATCAGGCGCAGAAGATCCGGGCGGAATTGGAAACAAGCACCCTGCATGTGGCGCGGATTATTGAAAAGGAAGTCCAGCGCAGAGCGCGTGCGCCGTTCATCACCAGTTCACTGCAGCAGGCGGCTTCCAGTGTGTGCGGATTCTCCCCGGCCCGTGCGATGAGTATTGCTCAGGCGTTGTATGAAAACGGACTGATTACCTATATGCGAACCGACTCGTTCAATATCGCCAGGAGCGCGCAGGAAGCGTGTCACGCCTTTGTGACTGCGGAGTACGGCCCGCAATATCTGCCTGAAAAACCGAATTTCTACAAGAGCCGCAGCAGTGCGCAGGAAGCGCACGAAGCGATCCGCCCGACCGATGTCACTCAGACTCCTCAAAGCCTCTCCGGCCTTAAACCTGAAGAGTTGAAGCTTTATAAACTGATCTGGGAACGGTTTGTTTCCAGTCAGATGGTTCCGGCGCGTATCGCCCGACGCACCGTCGAGGTGGAAACTTCAGGCAAAAACACCTATCTGTTCCGCGCAACTTCTTCGGAAATCGCCTTCCCGGGATATATGCGGGCCAGTGGTATTGAAAAGGCCGCTGACAGTAAAAACGGAGATGATGAAGAGGAAGACAACGAAGAAACCAGTCTTCCGCCGCTGACTCAGGGTGAAACGCTTGACTGCACGGAATGGCTCGGCGAACAGAAATTTACCAAGCCGCCGGCGCGTTACAGTGAACCTTCGCTGATCAAAGCGCTCGAGGAAAACGGCGTGGGGCGTCCCAGCACCTATGCTCAGACGCTGGCAACGCTGGAAAAACGGGAATATGTCACCAAAGAAAAACGCTCGCTCATTCCGACTGAATCGGGAATGCGTGTGAATGAATTTCTGGCGGGTACACTTGATCCGCTGTTCAATGTAAAGTTCACGGCGGAGATGGAAGAAAAACTGGATAAAGTGGAAGACGGTTCTGTTGATTGGGCCGATATGATGCAGACCTTTTATACACAACTTCTTGAGTGGCTGGATGGAGCCCGCGACATGGCCGCTCCGGCAGAAACACAGGAGATTCTGACTGCTCTTGAGCAGGTTAAGACGTGGACTGCTCCGGTCAAGCGCGGACGCCGCACCTATGATGACCGTGAAACCGTGAAGTCTGTCCGTGAAAAATTTCAGGCTGACGGACAGATCACGCAGCGCCAGCAGCAGATGCTGGTCAGCCTGGCCTGCAAATATGTTGATCAGATCGGTGCTGAGCTGGCGGACGGGTTGCAGCTCAAAAAACCGGAAGCTCCGCGCACGGAAACGCATCAGAAGCTGGAACTGTTGTCCCATGTCAAATTTGCGGAGGCCCGGAAGGTTGGCAAGCGCACCTATGACGATAAAAAATTCTGCGAATCGCTGCGGCAGCAGGTTCAAAACGGTAAACGCCTCAGCGAGCGGCAGGTTGCCGCGCTGGATTCTGTCCTGACGAAATACTCCGATCAGATCGAAAATTTTGCGGGAATCAAAGAGGGTCTCAAAATGGTCGGGAAGCCCGAACCGGTGGATGCGGGCCAAACCGGGGAACTGCTGGGACTGCTCAAAAACGTACAAACGTGGAATCCGCCGGTACTGCGCGGCAAGCGCGAGTTCAACGATCAGAGCTTCTACGAATCGCTCGCCGGCCAATTCGGCAGCAAAGGCGCACTCTCGGATAAACAGGTGGGTGCGCTCAAGAAAATTGTCGCCCGTTACGCCGCCCAGATTCCGGGCTATGATTCGCTTCGTGACCAGTACGGCCTGCCCGAACCGAAAGCAAAAAAGCAGGAAGAATGACGGGCACGCTGAAGCGTGGACTACAGTTAATGAAGCTTAGAATCAAGAGGTTTAATGGTAAAAAGTTAGAAGGGGTAGAAACGGTTTTCTAAAATTCATTGGCCCCCTTTTTTGACCCCTTTTTTCCTTTTCCCTTTTCCCGAAAACCAACCGGTCTCTGGAGAAAAGACATCAAAGGAGAAAAAGGTCACTTGACCACAGGATTATAAACAGCTAACAAAAGGGCTCATGGGTGGTACATTTTGAGGTGACCGCAGGTGGCACATTTTGAGTGACCGGTGACAGAGTTTATCCGCAGATGGGCGCAGAAAAGCGCAGATGATCACGTTGAACTGCTTAAAAAAAAGGATTTTTGAGATGAAGATGTGCCTGACTAACTTGGCTGTAACGCTGGTATTGGTGTCGTTGGTTTCAGGATGTGGCTCTTTTATCGTCGATTCGCAGCCGTCGGGAGCTCAAATCATTATTAACAACAGGGAAATGAGACAGCGTACCCCTTGCAGGTACTATCCCAAGCATTTTGTGGCAGGCAATTATGTTGTTACGGTTAAGAAGGACGGGTACGAAATGCTGTCGGAACCTTA
>JALOTS010000020.1 GCA_025457785.1 Pontiellaceae bacterium
CCGTTGATTTGGTTCGGGAACCTTTTTCCTTTTGAATTTCATCCGGCGCGCCGGCATTCACCTCATTAACGGTGAACTGTTCGAGCGCGTAACTCAGCGAAAGACGGGTAAACGGATCAAAGAGCGGACGGGTCAGCGAAACACGGCTGCCCAACGTCTGTAAATCGAACTGATCGCTGTAGTAACCCGCCGTGCGGTAATAGGCATCGATGCCCAGCGACAGCTTGCGATCCATAAACCACGGTTCCGTGAACGACAGTTCACAGTCATTCCGTCTTGTACCGGCCTGTACGCGGATTTTCACTTTCTGTCCGTCACCGACCGGCGGCCAGCGGCTGATGTCAAAATTGCCGTGCGATATTTCCGCAAAACCGATGAGATCGTCCACACTGGAAAATCCCGCGCCGATCAGAAAACTCCCCATGGGCTTTTCTTTCACATTGAAGGCCAGATTGTAGGTGTTGCTTCCGTCTGCCGGAACATACGAACTGCTGACAGATTCAAAATAGTTCAGGTTTTTCAGGCGGCTTTCACTGGTTTCCACCTTTCCCTGATGAAAAAGCTCGCCGGGATAAACCGCCAGTTCGCGGCGCATCACTTCGTCGCGGGTCTTTTCATTCCCGCGAATATCAATTTCGTTGATATGTGCCAGTTCGCCTTCGCGGACGATAAAACGGATGGATGCCGTTTCCGATTCAGGATCTGTGCTGATCTGCGGATCAACGTCGTTATGAATATATCCGCGATTCCCGTAGTAGCGATTCACCGAAGCGGCGGCATTGTTAATGGCGGCACGGGAAACAACCGCGCCGGGGATCAAATTGATCTGTTTTTCAAGTTCGCCGGTTTTGTACAGGGTGTTCCCTTCCACGGTGATGGCGCCATACCGGTATTTGACTCCCTCCTGAATGTGATAAACCAGTTCCACTTTGCCGAAACCAAGAGAGTTCAGCTCCGGGCCGTCCACCTTTGCATCCAGAAACCCGCGATCCTGATAAAACGTGCGGATGGCGGCCATGTCCATCTCCTTCATTTCCGGTTTATACGCGCTGAACCACGGCGTAATCCACCAGCTTTTCTTCTGCTGGATTAATTTCCGAAGATCACGCGGCTCATACCGGGAACCCGTCTTCCTGGAGGGAAAAGGGTTCGGAAGCAGCCGCCGGAAAAACCGGTCGCCCGCTAAAGATTCCCCTTCGAACCGGATCTTTTTCACCTGGATTTTCATTCCCTCATTCACCTTCAGAAAAAGATCCGCCGTTCCGGTCTCTTTATCCGGCTTCAGCTCCCACGTCACGGAAGCATCCGGATATTTGTTTTTCCGGCAGTAGGCTTCCGCCTTTCGGCATTTTTCACCCACCAGTGCTTCATCCAGATAATCACCCAGTTCCAGTTCCAACTGCTTTTTGATTTTTTTGTTCCCGATCTGATCCGCACCGGCAATTGAAATCTGCCGCAGGCGCAGACGGCCGGAGACTTTGTAAACCAGAATGAATTTTTCTCCATCGTCTTCGATCAGCGCACGGACATATGCGAAGCGGCCCGACCGGCGGAGATTGTCCACGTCACGGGCCACGGCGATATTCAGTTCCGCCTCGCTTTGGATTTCCTGACCGGCGCGCAACGACGTATAGGCCTGAACAAACGACTCATCTAAAGCGGTCTGGTCCATGTTTTCAATGCGGATTTCATTCAGCACCAAAACAGAAAAACCGGGGGCGGCAAATCCCGTGATCAGCAGGAAAAGGACAGCCAGTTTTTTTTTCATTCCGTTTTTCACTCAGCCGCCGTCCGTTTCATGTTTTGAATCCCGATCTTCGAACCGCACAATCCCTCGGAAAAAATTCAGTTCCACTTCGCCGGTCGGCCCGTTGCGATGTTTCGCAATATCTACAACGGCCAGCGTATCCTCTGTGGATCCCTCTTCCATTTCCCTGTTGTAATAGGACGGACGCTGAAGAAGCAGTACAACGTCCGCATCCTGTTCAATCGCCCCTGAATCGCGCAAATCGGAAAGCCGGGGTTTATTGCCTTCGCGCCCGCCCTGTTCCGGAGCACGGCTCAACTGACTGAGAATTAAAATCGGAATACGCAGTTCCTTTGCCATGGCTTTGATGCTGTTCGAGATCGATGCCGTCTCCTGCTGCCGGCCGTCGCGGGCGCGCCGTTTATCGTGCAAAAGCTGCAAATAGTCGATCACGATCAAATCGACACCGTAAATCCGTTTCATCCGGCGGGCCCGCGCACGAAGATCCATCACATCCAGACCGGCGGAGTCGTCCACAATAATAGAGGCTTTGCCGAGCTGATCCGACGCAGAAGCGATCCTCGCATGATCCTCTTTCGAGAACATCGTTTTCCATGCCTCGATCTTAGCCCGGCTGAACAGCATGCGCCGGACGAGCTGTTCCTGAGACATTTCAAGACTGAATACGCCGACCGAATGTCTTTTGCCGCCGGTGCGCCCCAGCGCCGCGTGTTCCGCGATATTCATCGCCAGAGAGGTTTTTCCCATGGAGGGGCGCGCGGCCAGAACGATCATATCCGTATTGTGCAGTCCGCGCAGTTTTTTGTCGAGATCGGTAAAACCGGTCGGAACGCCGCTGTCCAGAATATCCCCGTTGATGATTTTTCCGGCGGCCTGATAAACGACATCCTGCCAGTTTTTAGATGACGCCGTTTTTTTGTCGCTCAGCTCAAAAAAGGCCTCTTCCGTCCGGCTGAGAAGTTCCTCCGCCTCTTCATCGGGACTGTAGCAGTGATCGATGGTTTCGGAGGCCTGGGCGATAATGCGCCGCAACAGATGTTTCTGCTGGATAATATCAATATAAAATTCGGCATGCGCGGCGGTCGGCGTGCTGTCAATCAGCCCTTCGAGAAAAGTATATCCGCCGGCCTGATCCAGTCGCCCGGACGTTTTGAGCGCTTCTCCGACGGTAAGCAGATCGACCGCCTTCGCGCCTTGATACATCGCCGTCAGCTGCTCAAAAAGCAGCCGGTGAGCGGGAATATAAAACGAGTCGGACGAAACCGACTTCATGGAACAGAGTTCAATAACTTTTTCGGATTCGATCAGAGCAGAGCCGAGAACTCCCCGTTCGGCCTCCTCACTATAGGGCGGAAGACGACGTCCGCTCTGATCGATAGAACTCATTCTTCAACGATCCATACCTTCAGTGAAGCTGTTACTTCCGGGTGGAGGGCGATCGCCACATCAAAGACGCCGAGTTCATGAACCGGAGCATCCATTTTAACCTGCTTGCGCTCCAGCGTAATGCCCTGTTCAGCCATCTTTTCGATAACCTGCGCCGCCGTAACGGAGCCGAACATTTTCCCGCCTTCGGATGTTTTCACCGCAATGGTGCAGGAAAGGCTTTCAAATTTCTTTGCCAGCGCTTCCGCCGCTGTTTTTTCTTTACGCAACAGTTCAAGCCGCTCAATGCGCTTTTTTTCAATCTGGCGTTTTTTTCCGGCGGTTACGGCTGAGGCCATCCCGTTTGGAAAAAGATAGTTACGCGCATAGCCGTCAGCCACGCGAACCACGTCACCTTCGATGCCGAGTCCGGGCACCGCATCCATTAATAAAACTTCTACAGCCATTTTGATTCTCCTTCGTGCGCGTCTTAGCGCAAAAGTCCCATGATCCGCGCCTGACGGATTGCCCGTTTAACCTGACGCTGTTGTTTGGAAGTCACCCCGGTGTACCGGCGCGAAAGAATTTTCCCCCGGTCGGTCGTAAATTTCCGGAGCAGCTCCGCATCCTTGTAGTCGATTTCGGTCACGCCTTCGAGCAACCGACCGCCTTTTTCCTCTTTTGTTGTCACATATGCCATGAATATATCCTTTCCTTATCAAAACGGAATGCCGTCTTCATCCGCAGCCGGGGGTTCAAACTCCGGCGGCGGTATATTGTGATGGGGAACTTCCGCGCCGTCGGCCCCGCGACGGGGCGAGCCGAGAAACTGCACCCGATCCGCGCGCACTCTCAGCTTGCTGCGTTTTTCCCCCTGCTGATTCGTCCACTGATCGAGCTTCAGCCGGCCTTCGATAAAAACCGGCGATCCCTTGAAAAGGTATTCCGAACAGGTTTCCGCCTGCCGGGACCACACCTCTACATCCACAAACACGGTGCTTTCAACCATTTCCCCGGCTTTGTTTTTGTAATTTTCGTTGATCGCCAGACTGAGATCTCCGACCGCCGTTCCCGAAGGCGTGTACCGCACTTCCGGATCGCGCGTCAGATTACCCATCAAAAAAACCCGATTCAGGGTGGACATGCTTACGCCTCCTGAGCTGCAACCGCCCCGTTTTTCTGCATAAACTGTGCGCGGAACACGTTGGTAACAAGCTTCAGGCGATGCTTAAAGGCATCAATCCGTCCGCCGTCCAAACGGAACATGATCACCACATAGTTCCCGCCTTTTTTCTTGCTGAGGGGACGCGCAAACGAGCGCTTGCCCAGCCGCGTTGAACTTTCCATAACACCGTTCAGCTTTTCCAGCTCGGTCTTTACGGATTCAATCGCCTGATCCAATTGCACTTCATCCAATGTTTCGGGGAAAATAAAAAGCCCCTCGTACAGTGTTTTCAATTTCTATCTCCTTGCTCCTATGCTCTGTTAAAGCAGTTCATGGCCTGCTCAATTCCTGCGGTACAGACCTTCTCCACCGCATCCGCAGCACGGCGAACCGCCTCGTCCAAATTTTCCCTCTCGGCCTCTGAAAACGCACCGAGAACATAATCTGAGAGCGACACACTATCAGGTTTCGGGCCGATGCCAATCCGAATCCTGCTGAAAGAAGCGCTTCCCAGCGAGTCAATCACCGACTGTACTCCGTTATGTCCCCCTGCCGATCCTTGTGCCCGTACTCTCAACTGTCCCCACTCAAGCGAAACATCATCAAAAATCACCAGTAAATCGTCCGTTTTCCCGCCCGCCTTGTGCAGCACCTTCTTGACGGCAGGTCCGCTGCGATTCATAAACGTCTGCGGTTTAACCAACCGGACCGGTTCCTGTCCGACCGTCCCTTTTGCAACCTGAACGGGACTCCACCAGCTTCGCCGGAACGAACCGCCGCAACGCCCGGCCAGCTCATCAAGAGTCAGAAACCCGATATTATGGCGGGTCATTTCATATTCCCGCCCGGGATTTCCAAGCCCGACAATCACCTTCATGCAGACCGCCTCCCGAAACAGAAATCTATTCCGACGCTTCAGCCTTTTTCTCGCGAATCACTTCCGGCGCAGCAGGCGCTTCTTCCTCAACGACGGTTTCCTCCGCCACCTTCGGTATGGAAACGGAAGCCACACCGATATTGGCATCAGTTAAAATTTCATATTTCGACGCATCCACTTTAATATCTTTAACCAAAAGAATTTCGCTGAGTTTCAAAGCGCTGACATCCACATTGATCGATTCAGGAATATCGGCAGGGAAACAGGAAATTTCGACGTAATGCAGCAGATGGTCGAGCACCCCGCCATGGTTTTTCACCCCGTCGGCCTCGCCGGTGAGTTCAATGGGAACTTCAATGTGCAGTTTCTTGTCCATGGCCACTTCCTGCATATCCACATGAATTACGCCGCCCGTAAGCGGGTTGTGCTGCACTTCTCTCAAAAGAACTGCGGTTTCCTTGCCCTCTTCGACCTTCACTTTAACCATCACATGTTCACTGGAATGATGTCGCAGCATTTGCTGGAACTCATGCGCGGGCAGCGAAACGGAACGGGCGGCTGCGCCGTTGCTGTATATTACACCCGGAATCCACCCGTCGCGGCGTAACCGGCGTGCGCCGGCTGAACCGTTCAACTCTCTGTTTTTCACTGTAATCATTGCGTCCATAGCTCTTTTCTCCTCAAGTTATCCTGAAAAGTGATGTCACCGAATTATTGTCATGAATGCGGCGGATCGCATCGGCCAGTAAATCCGCTACAGAAAGCACTTTTACTTTCGAACCTACCTCGCAGCGCGCCGGGATACTGTCGGTCGTCACCATTTCAACAATCGGTGATGCGTTCAACCGTTCCACCCCGTTGCAGTTCAGCAGCGAGTGACTTACCGCAGCCCGGATCGAGGTCGCACCGGCTTTTTCCAGAAGACCGGCCGCCGCGATCAGGGTGCTCGCTGTGGAGGTCATATCGTCAACTAAAACCGTATTGCATCCACTGACATCGCCCACCAGATGGGTCGCCGAAACCTGTTCCGCGCTTTTACGTTCTTTGCCCACTACGGCAATTCCGGCGCCCAGCATGTCCGCATAGGCGGCGGCCAGCTTCATTCCGCCGGTATCCGGGGCCACCATAACCAGATTGTTCAGCTTCTGTTCGCGCAGATATTTTACAAAAACCGGCGCGGCATACAGGTGATCCACCGGGATATCAAAAAACCCCTGAATCTGCTGGGCGTGTAAATCCATCGTCAGCAACCGGTTGGTCCCGGCCGCCACCAGAAGATTGGCAACCAGTTTGGCGGTAATCGGAACGCGCGGCTGATCTTTGCGATCCTGACGGGCATAACCGTAAAACGGGAGAACAGCGGTAATCCGGGCCGCCGAAGCCCGTTTCGCCGCATCAATCATGATCAGCAGTTCCATCAGATTTTCGTTCGGGGGATACGAGGTCGGCTGAATAATGAACACATCGCGTCCGCGGACATTTTCGACAATTTTAACAAAAATCTCCCCGTCAGGAAACCGGCTGATCCGGACATCGCAAAGCGCCTCGCCGGCTTTCGCCGCGATCTGCTCCGCCAAGCCCCGATGAGCTGTGCCTGATAAAATCTTCACTTCTTCATTTCCTTACTATACGGGTTTCTCCGGCAGGGCTCTTCACCAAGGTGAATTTGCCCGACTAGGATTTGAACCTAGACGCCAAGAATCAAAATCTTGTGTGCTACCATTACACTATCGGGCAGCCCTTTGTACCAATAAAAAACACTTCCCTCCCCCGAGAGAAGCGTTGAACCATAAAAAGAGCCCCTGCTGTTGTCAAATTAAAACGGGGAAAGGATAACGCGCCGGGGATTGTTTCCCTGTTTAAAAATCCTGCGCAGCCTGCGCAGGATTTTCAAACAGCCGGAGTGGTTTTTGGGTTATTGAACGCCGGCTGCGTCAAAATCAGGGCGATGGGTTTCGATTTTCGCGGTTTTTTTAAGTTCTTCGATGTAGGCGACGATTGCGGCCTCTTTGGCCTGACCGGTCAGATATTCCTGAAGTTTGTCTTTGATTTCCGCCAGGGGGCGGATACTTTCCGCCTGCCGGTCAGTGACTTTGATGAGGTGATAGCCGTACTCGGTTTCCACCACATCTCCGATGGTTCCGATTTCCTGAGCGAACGCAGCTTTTTCAAACGCCGGAACCATCTGTCCTGCAGAAACATTTTGGTATTCACCTCCGTTCTCCTTCGAGCCCGGATCTTCGGAATATTTTTTCGCGGCATCTGAAAAGGTTATAGTGCCGGCGTTAATCTCTTCTTTAATTTTTTCAATTTGTTCTTTTTTCGCGGCTTTTTCCTCTGCGGAAAGGTCTTTTGTCATCAGTAGAATATGGCTGGCAGTATAATTTTCCGGAACCTTGAATGTTTCAATGTTTTCTTCGTAGAATTTGGTTACGTCGGCCAAAGACGCTTCGGGAATCTCAGCGGTTTTTTCCTTTGCCAGTTTGCGAACCATCATTTGTTTGCGCAAATTCTGCGTCCATTTGTCGTAATCAACATTGTTTTCGGCCAGAACCGATTTTAACGATTTTCCTTCCGGCGCATTTTTCCCAATGGCTGCAATTTCCTCATCGAGTTCTGTGTCGCTGACGACCAGACCTGATTTTTCAGCCGCTTTGGTGAGCAGGATGCTGGCGACCAGATTGTCGCTGATGCGTTTATAGAGCTGTTTTTGGATTGCGGGAAGCTGTTGCGGCGGGACGCGCTGGCGCATCTGCATCATTTGCATTTGGACTCCCTGCATAATTTCACCGTAGGTGACGGGCTGCCCCTCGACGGTTAAAACGACATCTTCCGGTTTAGGCGCCAGCGGATCGGGCTTGAGGGGCTGCTGGAACAGATCGGCAGTCTGCTGGTTCAGATCTATGGATTCTGCGGTTTGCGCGGTTCCGGTGACAGATGTCGGTTCTTTTTTGCATCCGGCGGCGAAAACCGAAACGGTGATAATCGCGGCCAGCCATGCGGCTGCATTTGTTTTCTTGACGAGCGTGGTCATGTTCAGAATTCTCCCTGATTGTTAGTTCTCTTCCGCGCAATTCTTTTTGGCGGGAAAGACGGGCATATTTATATTTTAGGGGACGGGTGTCAATTTAATCACCTGTTAAAATTGAAGGAAAATAGCGGTTCATGAATTCGGTGGATTATTTGTTTACATGCCGGCAGTGCGGAAACTGCTGCCGCTGGCCCGGTCATGTCCTTCTTACTGGCGGGGATATTGCCCGTCTGGCTATGGCGGAGAGGCTGCCGGAGGAAGTCTTCATTAACCGCTATACGGTTCTGGCGGAAAACCGCCGTCAGTTGAGTTTGGCTGACGCTTCCGACGGGAGCTGTGTGCTTTTGCAGGGGGGGCGTTGCCGTCTGTATGAGGCGCGTCCGGCCCAGTGCCGCGAGTTCCCGTCCGGCTGGCGCGTGGCGGAGGGCTGCCCCGCGCTCGAAGAGCTGGATAAAACCCGAACGGTTTAAGCGTTGAATTGATTCCCGGATTTCAAGATAGTAGGCACCTTGAAACCACTAAAGGAGGAGAATCGTCGAATGTCTGTAATAGAAGCCAATGAAATTTTAAATATCCTGCCGCATCGGTATCCGTTTATGCTGGTTGATCGGGTTGTTGAGATCGACGTGGGGAAACGGATCGTCGGCATTAAAAACCTGACCTTTAACGAACCGTTTTTTCAGGGACACTTTCCCGGACGGCCCGTTATGCCCGGTGTGATGCAGATGGAAGCCATGGCGCAGGTTGCCGGGATTCTGCTGAACAAGATGTTCGGCGGCGAAGGGAAGATCTCGTTTTTCGCGGCGATTGATAATGCCCGCTTCCGCCGTCCGGTGATTCCCGGCGATCAGCTTCGCATGGAAGTAGAGATTGTAAACGCCAAGCCGCGTCTTTCCAAAGTTCACGCCAAGGCGTTTGTGGGCGATAAGCTGGTTTCCGAGGCCGATTTAATGTTCAGTGCCGCAGGGTGACGATTTATGAGTATGATTCATTCCACAGCAATTGTCAGCGATGGCGCGGTTCTCGGTGAGGAAGTTAAAATCGGTCCGTACTGCATCGTCGGGCCGGATGTGAAAATAGGGGACGGAACCGAACTGCTGGCGCACGCGGTTGTCGATGGACATACCACGCTTGGCGCCGGATGCACGGTTCATCCCTTTGCCCGGATCGGCGGCCCTACGCAGGATCTCAAGTTTAAAGGCGGGGCCCCCGGAGTGATCGTGGGCGACAAAACCGTGATCCGCGAATGTGTCACCATTAATGCAGCGACCCATGACGGAGAAATGACCGAGGTCGGTTCGGGCTGCCTTCTGCTGGCCTACAGTCATGTGGCTCATGCCTGTAAAATCGGCAACGGCGTGATCATTGTCAATGGAACGCAGCTCGCAGGCGATGTCATCGTTGAGGACTTTGCGATCATTGAAGGGCTTTGCGGAGTTGTTCAATTCCGCCGGATCGGGAAAATGGCTTTTCTCGGCGCCTATACCAAGGCCACGAAAGACGTGCCGCCTTACATGATTGCCGACGGGCTGGACATTGAGATCCGGGGCTTCAACAAAATCGGCATGGAGCGCCGAGGCGTACCGGAAGAATCACGTGATGCCGTCAAAGAGGCCTACCGGATTCTTTACCGGCAGAAAAGCCCTCTTGCCGAAGCGATTGAAAAGATGGAAAACGAACTGCCTCCCACTCCGGAAGTGCAGCACCTGATTAACTTTATCCGCACATCGAAGAACGGAATTGTGCGGTGAGAGGAATGCTCTTATGAAAAACGGCCAATTGGAAGATATCCTGCAGCAAACCGGACTTTTTACAATGGATCAGGTGACCGGTATTCTGACTGCTCTTGCCGGATCGGGCGTGGATTTTACCAGTACGGTTATCGAGCGGACGGGTGTCCGGGAAGAGGTTTTTCTGGAAAAACTGGCCGTTGCCATGGATCTTCCTTTTATGCGGCTTGCCAAGATTGAAATTGCGCCGGAGCTGTTGGCCAAAGTTCCGCCCAAGGCGGTTTTCCAATATAACATTCTGCCGGTTTCTGAAGAGAACGGCACGATTCATATTGCCACGGTCAATCCGCTGATGCCCGGATTAATTGATACCATGCGCCTCGTTACCGGCGGGCGAATCAGACTTTCGCTCAGTCCTTCCGCCGATATTGCCTCTGCGGCTAAGCGCCTTTACGGGGTCGGCGCCGAAACGCTCGACCGCATGATGCAGGATGACGACCGCATTAATCTGGATGAAGAAGGTCTTTTCAAACAGGATTTGAGCGAGCTGGACCAGGAAGCCTCTGTCGTTAAGTTTGTGAATCAGATTATCTGGGAGGCGCATCAGAACCGCGCCACCGATATTCATATTGAGCCGATGGAGGTGGATTTGCGCATCCGCTACCGCATCGACGGCGTTTTAATTCAGACTCCCGTGCCCGCCACCCTTAAACGCTTTCAGTCTTCCATTATTTCTCGCATTAAGGTGATGGCCAATATGGACATCGCTGAAAAGCGTCTTCCTCAGGATGGCCGCATCAGTCTGCGCATTCAGGGCGAAGAGATCGATGTCCGTGTTTCGACCATGCCGACGGTTTACGGCGAGAGCGTCAGTCTTCGGCTGCTGCTGCGCGGAAGCGGCATGATCGGCATGGAACTTCTTGGATTGAGCCTGGAGGACGAAAAAATTCTCAAACGGATGATCTCCCGTCCGCACGGTATTCTGCTTTGTACCGGTCCGACCGGTTCCGGTAAATCCACCTCGCTCTACGCCTGGCTTCACACCATTAATTCGGTTGATATCCGCATCATGTCGGCGGAAGACCCGATCGAATATGAAATGGCCGGGGTCAATCAGGTGCAGATGAAACCTGAAATCGGACTGACCTTTGCGCACGCTCTGCGCACCTTTTTGCGTCAGGATCCCGATGTGATTATGGTGGGGGAAATCCGGGACCGCGAGACCGCCGAAATTGCCATTCGCGCCGCGCTTACGGGGCATTTAGTGTTCAGTACACTGCACACGAACGACTCGGCGGCGAGTATCAACCGTCTGCTGGATATGGGGATTGAGCCGTTTCTGGTGGCTTCTGCGGTTGAGGGAATTGTCGCCCAACGTCTGATTCGCCGTCTCTGCCCCTTCTGCCGAAAACCGATTGAGCTGGATGTCGCGCAGCGCGAGGTGTTGCGCAGAGAGGGGTTTCCTGTTGAAAAACTCGACACGCACACGGTTTATGAGCCGGGCGGTTGCGATGAATGCCGGGGGTCCGGCTTCAGGGGCCGTACCGGTATTTACGAAATTCTGACTGTGGACGATCATATTCGTCCGCTCATTATCAACCGCTCCGCCGCCAGTGATATCAAACGCGAAGCAATGCGCCACGGGCTGCATACGCTTCGCGATGACGGCTGGAGCAAAGTTCTCAAAGGGGTGACTACGGTTGAGGAAATTCTTCGCGTCAGCGAAGAGGATGAAGAATCCACCTGATCGGTTTGCGTTTTTCCGTTTCAATATCCGGAAAAAGGGAGCAGAATTGTTCCGGTTTCTGGAAACAGGTTGATCCGGCGGGAAAAACAAACGGCGGTGCTCAATGAATGAACTGAAAATCGCTGCAGGCGGGCTGAAGGCGGGCAGGACAATGCCTTTGCGGAGCGGTCTCCTGTCCGTCTTCACCCGTTTTTTACTGATGCTGACGGTCATTGCGGGAGTGTTCTTCACTCCTCCGGCATCACCCGCCGGCGTGATTATCAATGAGTTCATGTCATCCAACGGCGCAACTCTCGTTGACGAGGATGGAGAGTTTGAGGACTGGATTGAACTCTTTAACCCGGGCACCAACGCCGTCGATCTCACCGACTGGGGACTTTCGGACAACACGTCGAGTCCTTTCAAATGGCGATTTCCAGCCAATACGATCATTGCGCCCGCCGGTTACCTCGTTGTCCGGGCATCGGGCAAGGATCGTCTGCCCGGCGCGGAACTCCCGGGCATCTTTCGCGAGGTCTGGCTTAATATCTCCGGCACGAGCGTCTCCAACCTCACCAATAACGCGGCCTTTCCGGACAATCCCGACAGCCGCAACCGCATCATTGACTTCATCGAAACCCCGTCCTATTTCGCTGACAACTACGGTCAGCGCCTTCGCGGCATCCTCACCGCTCCGGACACCGGCAGCTACCGTTTCTGGATTGCATCGGACGACAGATCGGAACTTCGCCTCAGCACCAACGAATCCCCGGTCAATCTTACCCGCATTGCAAGGGTCAGCGGAAGTACTTCGCTGCGCGAATGGGACAAATACACATCCCAGCAATCCAGCAACATCTTTCTCGTTGCGGGCCGAAAATATTTTATTGAAATCCTGATGAAGGCCGGCACAGGTTCTGATCACCTTGCCGTCCGCTGGCAGCTCCCGGATGGCGCCATCGAGGAACCGATGCCCGCCCACTACGTCACCAGCCCGACCACGGGACAGCTTCACACCAATTTCCGCATCTCCTCGTCCGGCGAGCCGCTGATTTTCACCCGCCCCGACAGCGTCACTGCGGACCAAATTCCTCCGGTTTATGTCCCCCGCGATATCTCCTATGGACGACTCACCGACGGTGCCGCCGACTGGCATTACTTTGCCGAAACCACTCCCGGCGAGTCCAACACCTCAACGCCGGTCATTCTCCCGCCTGTTGTCACCATCAGCGAACCGCACGGTTTCCGCGATGCCCCCTTTACTGTTTCGCTCAGCGCCTCGGAACCCGGTGCCGTGATTCGTTACACGCTTGACGGAAGCACTCCGAATGCATCTTCTCCGGTTTACACCAATCCCATTTCGATCACCGGCACCGCCACGCTGAGGGCCTCCGCCATTGAGCCGGGTATGATCTCTCTTCCCCCCGCCACCGCCACCTGGCTGTTCATCGACGACATTCTTCAGCAAAGCGCGGTTCCTCCGCCCGGCTGGCCCGCCAGCTATGAGATCAATGAGCATAAGATGGAATACGGCATGCTTCCGGAGATCGTCACCAACGATAACCAGCGTCTTCGCGACGGATTAAAATCCATCCCCTCGATTTCACTCGTCACTGACCTAGGTAATCTCTTCGCAACAAATACCGGTATTTATTCCTATTCCAACAAAAGTTACGGATGGGAACGCCCGGTCTCCGTCGAACTCATCGATTCGGACGGGAACCCGGATGCCGAATTCCAGATTGATGCCGGCCTGTCTCTGCGCGGAGCCTTCAGTCGCAATGTGAACAACCCGAAACACTCGCTCCGTCTGTTCTTCCGCTCCGGCTACGGCGACAGAAGTCTTGAATTCCCGCTTTTCGGCGACGAAGGCACCTCCACTTTCGATAAGATCGATCTCAGCACCGCTCAAAACTATTCCTGGTCTTATACGAACGACTATCGGAATACTTTCGTCCGCGAGATTTTTTCCCGCGACTCTCAGCGCGATACGGGCATGCCGTACACCCGCAGCAGATACTACCATCTCTACCTCAACGGCCAATACTGGGGCCTCTACCTGACTCAGGAGCGCGGTGAAGCCGACTGGGCCGCCACCTATCTCGGCGGCGACAGCGATGACTGGGACACCATCAAAACCAGCCAGCCCGGTTACGTGACCCAGGCCGCCGATGGCAATTTCACCGCCTTTTACACGCTCCACAATATTGCCGTTAATCAGGGATTCGCCGGAACCAACGCCAACAACTACTGGCGCATTCGCGGCCTCAACCCGGACGGCACACCCAACCTCTCGTTCCCCGTCCTGCTTGACGAGGATAATCTGATTCACTACATGCTCATCGCCCATTATACCGGTGACAACGACAGTCCGGTTTCCGTTAAAGACCGCCCGAACAATCTGGATGCGTTGTTCAACCGTATAACTCCGGACGGTTTCAAATGGCTGCGTCACGATGCTGAACATTCGCTGGGCGCACGCGATACCGTGTATCTGGACACCACGGCCATGGGCAGCACGCTGACATCGCAAAGCCAGTTCAACCCCGCCATTCTCC
>JALOTS010000247.1 GCA_025457785.1 Pontiellaceae bacterium
AACGCGGGCAGGAACTGGCGGTGCATGGATGGATTTATGCGCTCGAAAACGGACTCCTGCGCGACCTGCACGTCTGCGTTTGTAAAGGTGATGAGTTGTCCTCCATTTACCGTATGGCAGTGGATGAAAAGTCCGGTCCGGTGTATTCGGAGATTTTTCGATAGAGTTCTTCATTGCCACTTCACTGCGTTCGTTGCCGTCCTGCCTGCAGCAGGCCTGCCTCTGCCTGCGGCGGTCGTTGTGCAACCCGTCCCTTTTCTTGGAGAAGAGCCGGAAAAAAAGACGCTCCGGAATTCCGGAGCGTCCTGAGGTTTCAGCCTTTGGAAACGGTCAGCAGCCGTAACGGGCTTCCAGTCCAAGCATTTCTTCAATGCGCAGCAACTGGTTGTATTTGCTGATCCGGTCGGAACGGCTGAGCGATCCGGTTTTAATCTGGCCGGCGTTCGTCGCCACCGCGATATCCGCAATGGTGTTGTCTTCGGTTTCGCCGGAGCGGTGCGAGATGACCGCCGTGTAGCCCGCTTTGTGCGCCATTTCGATGGCATCAAGCGTTTCGGTGAGTGTTCCGATCTGGTTCACCTTGATCAGAATCGAGTTGGCGCAACCGGTTTCGATTCCTTTTTTGAGGTATTCAACGTTGGTTACGAACACATCGTCACCGACCAGTTGGCACTTGTCGCCGAGTCTATCGGTCAGAATCTTCCAGCCGTCCCAGTCGTTTTCGCTCATGCCGTCTTCGATGGAGTCGATCGGATATTTTTCGGTCAGCGAGGCGAGGTAGTCGGCCTGTTCAGCGGAGGTGCGTTTTGCGCCGTTGGGGCCTTCGAACTTGGCATAGTTGTAAACGCCGTCCTTGAAGAATTCAGAGGCGGCGCAATCGAGGCCGATCATCACATCAATGCCCGGCTCATAGCCGGCATCTTTGATCGCCTGCATAATGCTGTCGGCCGCTTCTTCAGTGCCGCCCGAGAATTTCGGCGCGAATCCGCCTTCGTCACCGACGGCGGTGCTCAGCCCTTTTTTCTTCAGAATCGCTTTGAGGGCGTGAAACACTTCAGCACCGCAGCGCAGACCTTCGCTGAAGGATTTCGCGCCGACGGGGCGGATCATGAATTCCTGGAAAGCGATCGGGGCATCGGAATGTGAACCGCCGTTGATGATGTTCATCATCGGAACCGGAAGAACTTTGGCGTTGGTTCCGCCGATGTAACGGAAGAGGGGGATGTTCAGATAATCCGAGGCGGCACGGGCAACGGCCAGCGAAACGCCGAGAATGGCATTTGCGCCGAGATTGCTCTTGGTCTTGGTGCCGTCGAGGTCAATCATGAACCGGTCAATGCCGACCTGATCGAGCGCGTCCATGCCGATAATAGCCGGGGCAATGGTTTCGTTCACGTTTTCAACGGCTTTCAGAACGCCCTTGCCGAGATAGCGTTTCTTATCGCCGTCGCGCAGTTCAAGCGCTTCGTTTTCGCCGGTTGAGGCGCCTGATGGAACGGCTGCGCGGCCCAGTACGCCGCATTCCAGCACGACATCCACTTCGATCGTCGGGTTGCCGCGTGAATCGAGAATTTCACGGGCCAATACTTCTACAATTGCTGACATTTCTGCTCCTTTGGTTTTGGGGGTTCTTTCCCTGAAAATGAGCCGGAACTATACGGACGTGTCCGAACCCCCGCAACATGAAAACGAAGTGAGAACCGCGTTTCCTTCATTTGCGTTTCAATTACGTTAACGGCGGGCGGACGGCGGACGGGTAGCCGGGAATAATTTCCGAAAGCGCCTGTTTAATCCGGGCGATGGCATACGGGCCGGACGTGCGGGCATTCACCGCATCCACCGCTGCCTGATTCTCCGGCGTTTGATGCTGTTCCATCCGCAGATACGGCAGCGGATCGATATTGGCCGACGCGCTGACAAATCCTTTGGCACCGGCGGCGCAGGCCTCGGAAATTTTCCGGTCGCCGCCGACGAAATAGCGCGGTGTCGCCGGAACGAGCGACAAATCGGCAGAAGAATCTTTCATGCCGTAATGCGGGATTTGCGCCAGGATCGCAGCCGTCAGCGGATTGCCGGTATGCTTCGGGAAATTATAGAGAATCAAGGGGAGTTCTGAAGCCTCGGACAGTTCGCAGAACCAGCGGATCAATCCGTCGGCGGGCGCGCCGGAAAAATAAAACGGCGGAAGCGATGCGAGAAAATCCGCGCCGATATCGGCGGCGGCATGAGCGCTTTCCAGGCATTGGGAAAGCGCCGGACTGCCGGTATGAAAAACCAGCAGACCGTTCCAGTTTTCGCGGGCGGCCGCAAGCAGTTGATTTTGTTCCTCCGGGAGCAACGAAAAAAATTCGCCGGTTGTGCCGTTCACCAGCAGGTTCTTTACGCCGCATTCGGCCAGCCAATCGAGCTGTGCCAGAAAAGCGCCGAAGTCCACCGCGCCGCTTTTCGAAAACGGTGTCGGTACCGGAACAACCAGCCCTTGCAGGGTGTTTATTGTCGTGTGGTGTGTCATCGGTTCGCTAATCTGCCGAATCGCCGCCGGTTTTGAAACTGAAAACGGTTGCTCCCTTTTTGCACGTCTCTTGAATTTTACGCCTGGTTTTCTGCTCACGGCGGGAATCGGAAACAGACCGGATTCGACTTAATCATTTGTTTGAAAGGGTGTTATGGTGGTGGCTGGGGGCGGACTTGAACCGCCGACCCGCGGATTATGATTCCGCTGCTCTGACCAACTGAGCTACCCAGCCGCATGGGAAAGGGGACAGAACATAAAAAATGCCGTTCCGCTTAGCAAGTTCAATGTGGTACTAATCTCGTATGAATTTGATTTTGATTCAATCCGGCGAGCCGGATAGCGAGGGTCGCGTCCGGCTTGGTGATGCGCGGGCGGAGCATATCCTCGGTGTATTGCACGCAACGCCCGGCAAATCGCTGCGGGTCGGCCTGTTAAACGGGCCGTGCGGATGCGCCCTTGTTGAAGAAATCTGCGGACGTGACGTAATTTTGCGCTGTGACTTTGAAGCGACCGTCCCGTCGCGACCCGCTGTTGATTTGCTGCTCGCGCTGCCGCGCCCGAAGGTGATGAAGCGTCTTTGGGCGCAGCTCGCCGCGCTCGGTGTCGGCCGCATCATTCTCACGAACGCCGAAAAGGTGGAACGGTTTTATTTCGACAGCCATGTGCTGGAGCCGGATTTTTATAATGCACACTTAATTGAGGGACTTCAGCAGGCGGGCGATACGCTGCTGCCCGACGTTCAGATTGTCCGGCAGCTCAAGCCTTTCCTCGAAGACGATCTTGACGGGTTGTTTCCAATGCATGGAACGCGGCTGCTTGCCGATCCGTCCGGTAAAGAAGGGTGCGGAGATATTTTTCAGCGTTCGGAAAACCGTGTGTTTCTGGCGGTCGGTCCGGAGGGCGGCTGGACACAATATGAGCTGGAGCTGTTTGCCGCGCACGGTTTTCAGATGTTTAACGCCGGGCCGCGCATTTTACGAACCGACACCGCCGTTGTTGGTTTGGTCATGCTGTTGAACCAACTCGCTCACACCTGCGCATGTGTGAAAAACGGACGGGGAAGTAGAGAATGAAAAACAGATGGATTACAAAACTTGCCACCGGTTTCGGCTTTGGTTACAGCCGGTTTATGCCCGGAACGGTTGGAACGCTTTGGGGTATTCCGCTGGCGTGGGGGGTTTCGCAGCTTCCGTTGCTTGTGCTTCAGATTGTCGCGTGCGCCGCATTCATCCTGCTGGCGGTGCCGGTTTGTGCGGCGGCGGAAAAACAGCTCGCCAAAGGCAAAGATCCCGGCTGCATCGTTGCGGATGAATATTGCACGCTTCCGCTCTGTTATCTCGGCCTGCCGTTCACGCCGTGGGTGATCGTGAGCGGTTTCGTGCTGCACCGTATTTTTGATATCACCAAGCCGCCGCCGATCCGCCAGCTTCAACGCCTGAAGGGCGGCGTCGGGATTGTCATTGACGATGTTCTCGCCGCGCTGTTTGCGCTTGCGTGTAACCATCTGATTTTCAGATTCATGTGATTGTTTATTTGGAGAGGACAAATTCGATTTCGATTGTGCGGCTTGGCAGGTTGGCGGGCGGGACGGGCAGGAGGGTTGTCGCATCCAGCGCGTTTTGAACTGATTGGTCGAACGGGAGGTTTCCGGACCGTCTGGAAATGAATTTGGA
>JALOTS010000248.1 GCA_025457785.1 Pontiellaceae bacterium
AGCGCGCATGGGGTATGACGAAATTTACGACCCTGAAAGTGTTCAGCCCCATATGGGCGTTGACGAAAGCGGCAAAGGCGACCTGTTCGGCCCGCTTGTCATCGCGTCGGTTTATACCGATGCCAAAAGCGTTGCCATTCTTAAAGAGCTTGGCGCGCGCGACAGTAAAAAAATCACGAGTGATCGCGTCGCGCTGCAGCTTGCTTCCGATATTCGGAAACAGCTCGACGGAAAGTATGCTGTCATTGCGATCGGCCCCGAAGCCTATAACCGAATGTACGCCAAAATCGGCAATGTCAACCGTCTGCTCGCCTGGGGGCATGCCCGCGCCATCGAAAACCTGCTTGAAAAGGTGCCGGAGTGCCCGCGTGCGCTTTCCGATAAATTCGGGTCAACCCACCTGATTGAGCGCGCCCTCATGGGAAAAGGCAAAAAAATCAAAATGGATCAGCGCACCAAAGCGGAATCCGACCCGGCGGTCGCCGCCGCATCGATTCTTGCCCGCGCCGGATTCCTGACGGCCCTGCGCAAAATGGAAAAAGATTTCGGCATCGAAACCGTGCCTAAAGGCTGTTCCGCCAGAGTCCGGCAGATTGCCGCCGAACTGATTGCCGATAAAGGCCCCGGCATTCTGCTAAAAACCTGCAAATGCCACTTTAAAACCACGGATGAAGCTCTCCGCATGAACGGCTTCAGCCGCAGCGACCTGTCCCCGTAATGCGGCCGTTCGAACCGTCGGAATTCAGTCTTGCCGCAAATCCGTTTATGTGCTTTGATCAAGAGGACATCAGGCGGCTGGAAAAACTTTATCAGAGGTCATTATGAATAAAAGCGAAGCAATCAATCAGATTCAACAGTCTCTTAAGAAAATGGATGCCATTTTGGGTGAGCCGGTATTCACCGAGTGGGCACTCATTGTAAAGCTGGGCGGCAAATGGATTCTGTCTGCCTACTGCGGGAACCGGCGGCAGACTTTCGCGGAAAATTTCCAGGAGGATATGAGAGCCATGCGCGATATCCTGGATTTCAACGAAACCGGTATCGGCAACTACGGCTTTTCTCACGAGGGCCACGGATCAGGCTTTGATGCCTATATGTGCGTGGCGGAAAATGCGTTTGTGCTGTTCAACCACTTGAATAAGAGTACAACCGAAATTGTTGCGAACCCGCATTGGCTGGATGCGCAGAAATATTTTGCTCTCCTGCTGGAAACCTTTATGGCCAGCCCGCTGGATATCAGTGAAGGCTTAGCCGCCAAAGCCGACCCAGAGAAATGCGACGAAAGCGGCAATTAACAGGGCTGCAATCCAGCGGGGGAGCCGTCCGAAAAGAACGACACTGAACAGGTGTAAAAGAAAAAGAGACATCAGAATCCACAGCGAGCGTTCCAGAAAAACGCCGCCCTGAATCGGATGGAACACCGCGTAAAGCCCCGCGCAGAACGGAATGCACATATGCGCATCGCCGGCCTGTGATGTGTAAACCACATCCATCCGGTTGTGCGCTCCGTAATAAAATGCCAGCAGCGCATTGGGAAGCACCATCAGCACCCCGCTGATCCAGCCCAGAACCCGCGCAGAACCCGCATCCAGGTCGAGCGTTCCAAACCACCAGACCAGCCAGTCGGTTGATATAAATACAGCGCCGGCCCCCAGCAGCAGCAGCAGCACATCCAGCATGAGCGTTTTCGGATAACTCTTTTTCTGCATCAGGTTGGCCTTTTTTACATCATACAGATGAAAAACCTGACAAAACGCAAAAGAGGCCAGCAGAACCACCCCGTCGGAAAACGAAACAACACCATCACGGGACAGTGCCCATAAAATAAGGGTGAAAAACAGTCCGACCACCAGATTGAGCGACAGTGAAAGCCGCCCGATCCGGAACTCCCGGATGATTTTTTTACTCTTTTTCCGGGGGATTCCATCCATACTCCAAATCAGAACCGGCAAACCGATCAGCAGAGTTAAATTGGTGATATTATTGAACAGGCAGTTCACCATCACGGCTTCGCCTGCCCCCCCCCGCAGGGCAAGCACCACCGCAAACACAACATTTCCCATTCCCGAACAGAACGGCATGAACAGCGTTCCGAGAACCGTGCCCTCGACACCCTGTTTCGACAACACTTCCAGCCGCCAGACAATCAGAAAACTCGCCAGAAAGAAAGAACACAGACAGACCAGCGGAGAAATGCGGCCCATCGTTCCAATCCAGTGATGAAGTGACTCCATCATAATTTTAACGCCCAGTTCCAGCTTCCGGAAAACCCGACTCTGCATAAAAACATCAACGCGCTTCGCACAAACGGGGAAGCTTCCCATTTTTCCAACCCGGTTTGCAATCCCGTTCCGATCCGATACAAAAAGAGTTGAAGTGCGTCATTTTGTCGCTCTATCGGCAGAAAGTGAGACAACCCGCCCGAAAAATTTTCCACTAATTGGAAACTGTTTTTATACTAACTAACTTACAACCAACAACTAACAAGCAACAACCCCCTGCAGGCACACATCCTGCTTTCCATGGAACGTCTTTTGAACTCAATTTTCCGCCGGAGGCGGATCTGCCAGAGGCAGAAACTGAAAGGAACAAAACCATGGCTACATCAAGTAAAGTTTTAGGAATCGACCTAGGGACAACCAACTCCTGTATGGCGATTATGGAAGGCGGAGAACCCACCGTGATTCCAAACGCCGAGGGCGGACGCACCACTCCATCCGTAGTGGCATTCACAAAGGACGGCGAACGCCTCGTCGGTCAGGCCGCCAAACGACAGGCGGTAACCAACCCGAAGAACACCGTTTTTTCCGTGAAGCGTTTTATGGGACGCAGCTACAGCGAAGTGGCTCATGAAATTGAACTGGTGCCTTATCAGGTGATAAAAGCCTCCAATGGCGATGCTCACATTAAGATCGGCGACAAAACCTACGCCCCGCCGGAAATTTCCGCGATGATTCTTCAGAAAATGAAAACCGACGCAGAAGCCTATCTTGGTGAAAAAATCACGCAGGCGGTCATCACCGTTCCGGCCTATTTCAACGACCGGCAGCGGCAGGCCACCAAAGATGCCGGCAAGATCGCCGGGCTTGAAGTGCTTCGTATTGTCAACGAGCCGACCGCCGCTTCGCTGGCATACGGCCTCGATAAAAAGCATGATGAAAAAATCGCCATTTACGACCTCGGGGGCGGAACATTCGATATTTCCGTTCTCGATATCGGCGACGGCGTATTCGAAGTGGCCGCCACCAACGGCGATGGACATCTTGGCGGAGATGATTTTGACCAGAAGGTGATTGACTGGCTCGTTCAGGAATTTAAACGCGATCAGGGTGTTGATCTTTCGAAAGACCCGATGGCCCTTCAGCGTCTGAAAGAAGCCGCTGAAAAGGCCAAGTGCGAACTTTCCAGCTCGAACTCGACCGATATCAATCTGCCGTTTATCACGGCGGATGCCAGCGGTCCAAAACATTTAAACGTCACCCTCACCCGTTCCAAACTGGAACAACTGGTTGATGATTTGATCGCCCGCTCTGAGGGCCCGGTCAAAACCTGTATGCAGGATGCCAAGCTGACCAACAGTCAGATTGATGAAGTGATTCTGGTCGGCGGTTCAACCCGTATGCCGAAGGTGCAGAGTTCCGTAAAAACGCTCTTCGGCGGTAAAGAGCCGCATAAAGGAGTCAACCCGGACGAAGTGGTCGCTGTGGGTGCCGCGATTCAGGGCGGTATTATGAAGGGCGAAGTGAAAGATGTTCTGCTGCTCGACGTTACCCCGCTGACTCTGGGCATCGAAACCCTCGGCGGCGTACGCACTCCGCTGATCGAACGCAACACCACCATCCCGACGAAGAAAAGCGAAATTTTCTCAACCGCCGCTGATAATCAGCCGGCAGTGGACATTCACGTTCTGCAAGGTGAGCGTAAAATGGCCCGCGACAACAAAACGATCGGCCATTTCCAGCTCGACGGAATTCCGCCGGCCCCGCGCGGCGTTCCGCAGATTGAAGTCACGTTCGACATTGATGCCAACGGCATTCTGAATGTGAAGGCCAAGGATCTCGGCACGGGCAAAGAACAGCACATCACCATCACGGCATCGAGCGGTCTGTCCAAAGACGAAATCGAAAAGATGATGAAGGACGCTGAAATGCACGCGGCCGAAGATGAAAAGGCCAAGGA
>JALOTS010000021.1 GCA_025457785.1 Pontiellaceae bacterium
AGTTCCAGCAGGCCGGTCTGATCGAGCATTTCGCGCAGAACGCCGGGAATGACCTCTGCATAGTCGTCCACTGCCGAAAATTTCAGGCCCGTCGCGTTGTCCATGTATTTGATGTCGGGCAGGTAGATGTCGATCAGTCCACGAATTTGACGCAGTGCTTCGACGGAGTCGTAGCCGTTGGAGTTATAGACGACGGGAATTGCAAGCCCCTGATCGCGAGCGGATGTAATGGCATCGGCCATTTGAAAAATCATGTGTGAGGGAGAAACAAAGTTGATATTGTGTGCCCCCTCGGCTTGAAGCCGGAGCATTTCGCCCGCCAGCTCAGCGACGGAGAGTTTCCGAATGTTGGAAAAATCGACGGCCTGACTGATCTGCCAGTTCTGGCAGAAAACGCAGCGCAGGTTGCATCCGGCAAAAAAGAGGGTTCCGGAGCCGTGCGTGCCGGAAATGGGGGGCTCTTCGCCGAAGTGCAGTCCGGCGTGTGCCAGCAGGATTTCTGCGCCAACGCGGCAGAAGCCGGTTTTTCCGGCCAGCCGGTCGATTCCGCAATGGCGCGGGCAGCATTCGCAATAATTAAGGCCAGAATTATTACCTGTTGAAGTGGAATCTGTTGTAAAAATTATTCTGTCCATAATTATTCTGATTAAAAAATTGAATCAGCAGACGAGGCTGGCCTGTTTTGAATAGCTGTGTTTATAGTAAAGATCGGAACCGGGCGCAACCGGACGTTTCTTTTTTTCGTGTCATCCGGTTCCGCAGAGGGTATTGTCCCGCACCATGATCACGATTATTCCGGCGATTGATTTGAAGGGCGGCAGGTGCGTGCGCTTGCGGCAGGGTTTGGCAAATGAGGAAACGGTGTATTCCGATTCTCCGGTGGACATGGCCAAACAATGGGTGAAGGAGGGCGGCGGGTTTCTGCACGTTGTCGATCTCGACGGCGCGTTTGCAGGAAAGCCGGTGCATGTCGATGTCCTGCGCGAAATTTGCGCGGCGATTGATATTCCTGTTGAAATCGGCGGCGGCATCCGTACAGACGAAGATATTGAGCTGCTGCTGGGAACCGGTGTGACGCGAGTAATTTTAGGAACCCGTGCCTGTGAGCATCCTGAAGAGCTGGCGCGGCTGGTCGAAAAATTCGGCGGCGAACAGATTGCCGTTGGAATTGATGCGCGCCGCGGCAAGGTTCAAACGAAGGGCTGGGTTGAAACGACATCTGTCAGGGCCGTCGATCTGGCAAAACAGATGGATGCGGCGGGGGTTGGCGCGATTATTTACACCGATACCGCCCGCGACGGAATGCTCGACGGGGTTAACGCGTTCGAGATGGGAAAAATCTGTTCGGCGGTTTCATGCCAAGTGGTCGCTTCAGGCGGGATTTCGAGTGTGGAAGACATCAGGCGGCTAACCGCCCTCAACTGCGCGAATTTAACCGGTGCGATTGTGGGCAAGGCGCTTTACGAGCGTGCGGTCAGCGTGAAACAACTGAAAAAAGCGGCGCAGTAGTTCCGAAGTCCGGAACACCCGCCGGCTGCCGGTTCAATCCGGCAGCATTAAAATTTCCCGCGTTTGCGCTTGAAGGCAAAGACCTGAAACGACATATTTCGCGCTCTTTTGTACAAAAGAGGAACAGAATCGAACCCAAACAAGGACAGAACCATGGCCAGAGCAGTACCCCTATCCAAAGTCCGTAATATCGGAATTATGGCGCACATTGACGCCGGCAAAACCACATTCAGCGAACGCATTCTTTTTTACTCCGGCAAGTCGCACAAACTCGGCGAAGTGCATGACGGCGCCGCCGTGATGGACTGGATGATTCAGGAGCAGGAACGCGGGATTACCATTACCTCCGCCGCGACCAGCACCATGTGGAACGATCATATGATTTCGCTGATCGACACCCCCGGCCATGTGGACTTCACGATGGAAGTGGAACGCTCGCTGCGCGTGCTCGACGGCGCAATCGCGCTGTTTTGCGCGGTCGGCGGAGTTCAGCCCCAGTCCGAAACCGTCTGGCACCAGTCCGAAAAATACGAAGTGCCGAAAATCGCTTTCGTCAACAAGATGGATCGTATCGGCGCCGATTTCTTCGGCGTGGTCAAAGGAATTCAGGAGGAGCTGGGCGGCAATGCCGTTCCGGTCGTGATCCCGATCGGCTCCTCCGAGAATTTTTCAGGAATCATCGATCTGGTCAGCATGGTCGCCGTTTACTATGACGAAGCCTCTAAAGGGGTCGATTATGAAGAAAAAGAAATACCGCCCGAACTTCTCGATGAGGCTAAAAAGTGGCGCAGCAATCTGGTCGAAAAATGCGCTGAGCAGGACGAAAAACTGCTGGAAAAATATTTCGCCGGCGAAGAGCTGACCGAAGATGAAATCCGGAGCATTTTGCGCAAGGCCACGATTGCCCGTCAGGTTGTCCCGGTCTATTGCGGCTCCGCGTTCAAAAATAAAGGCGTTCAGCGCGTACTCGACGGCGTGGTTCATATTCTGCCGGCGCCAAACGAAATTCCGCCGATCATCTGTGAAAAGGGCGGCGAGAATGTGACACGCCAGCCGAAGGATGATGATCCCCTTTCCGCGCTGGCCTTCAAGATCATGTCCGACAAACACATGGGCAAACTGACCTACGTCCGCGTTTACTCCGGTACGCTGACATCAGGCACCGGCATTTACAACAGCTCGCGCGATAAAATGCAGCGAATCGGACGAATCTTGCGCATGCACGCCAATAAACAGGAGCCCGTTGAAGCGGCTTACGCCGGTGATATTGTTGCCGTGGTCGGTCTGACAGAAACCAAGACCGGTGACACGCTGTGCGCAAAAGACAAACCGATTTATCTTGAAGCCATGGAATTCCCGGCCCCGGTGATTTCCATCAGCGTGGCGCCTGAAAGCAAGATGGACAACGAAAAGCTGGGCGAAGCCCTGCACCGTCTGGCGGATGAAGATCCGACCTTTACCGTCACCTTCGATCAGGAAACCAGCGAAACCATCATCTCCGGGATGGGTGAGCTTCATCTTGAAATCATTGTTGACCGTCTGAAACGTGAATTCAATGTACAGGCGAAAGTCGGCCGTCCGGAAGTGGCCTACCGCGAAACCGCTACGCTGCCCTCGAGCGGCTCCTACAAACACGCCAAGCAGTCCGGCGGACGCGGTCAGTACGGACATGTTGTTCTTGAACTTGAACCGCTTAACCCCGGCGAAGGCTTCGAATTCAACAACAAAGTGGTCGGCGGACGCATTCCGCAGGAATACATCCCGTCGGTGGAAAAGGGTATTATTCAGGCGTTGCACAGCGGACCGTATGCGGGCTATCCCGTGGTCGATATGCGCGTCAATCTGGTCGATGGTTCGTATCACGATGTGGACTCGAGCGACTTCGCCTTCCAGATTGCAGGCCGTCAGGGCTTCAAGCAGCTTTTCCTGAAGGGCGCCCCTCAGTTGCTCGAACCCATCATGTCGATCGAAATCACCACGCCGGAAGAATACATGGGCCCCTCTTCCGGGAGTATTTGCCAGCGGCGCGGACGCATTGAGTCGATGGACAGCCGCGGCGGCATGAAACTGATTCGCGGATATGCTCCGCTGAGCGAAATGTTCGGCTTCTCGAACACCATCCGTTCCTTCTCGCAGGGACGCGCTTCGTTCACCATGCACTTTGAGCATTACGAAGCGGTGCCGTTCTCGATTGCCGAAGAGGTAATTAAGAAACGCCGCGCGGAAGGAAAAGTCCGAGGCGGCGAAGAATAAAATCCGCGCTGTTGTGAAAACAGAAAGCCGCTCCGGAAACGGAGCGGTTTTTTTACGGCGCTTGGGTGATTATCCGGACGGCATCGAGAACTTTTTCCCGCAGCCCGGTACTGCGCGGCGCGCCGGAGGAAAAGGCGGCCAGCACATCGGCCTCATGGAGTTCTTTCGGCTCTTTAACAGCCAGCAGCTCCAACTGTTTGGTTAATTTTGGATTTTCCAGCCCTTGGAAACGGATCTCCTGCGGGACGCGTTCAATTAAATCGCGGTAGCCCGCGATGACCGGACCCAAAAGTTCAGAATCTTCGTACCGGTTGAACAACTTGGCGGACTCTTCCCAATACGGACTTTTTTTCCCCGCGAGCAGCGCAAAAAAGGCGGCGGCCAGCCGTTGAGCCGTGCGGTCTTCTCCGGGAATCGTCCGCTTCGGAAAAAGAAGTTTTTCGTGTTTTTCAATCAGCGTGTGCAACAGGGTTTCAAAATGATGGACGGTTTCGGTTTTAGGCGGTTTTCCGCCGAGCAGGCCGACCACTTCCTCCTGAACGGTTTCGATTGCGGCCAGCTTTAATTCAGGATCAACAACTAAAAAAGTTTCACCGGTTTTTTTATGTTCGTAAACGCGGATTTTGACCTGATCGGAGCGGGTCTGAACCGCTTTCTCAACCAGAATTTTTTTCCGTTCGAGCATGATGGCAAGAATGTAAACGGCGTTGATGTCGGCGGCATCTTCTCTGGAAACCAGTTTGCGCAGAAGCGTTTCCGCGTTTTCTTTTTTGACCGGCTCATCCGGCGGCGGCGGGATGCGGAAAATGCTCTTCCAGGCGCTCAGACCGTGGTCGGGCCGATGTTCGTTCCAGTATGCAAGACAATAATCCTCCCGGATGTATTCCCCCTCCCTGGACAACAGCCGGGTGATAATTTCCTCTTTGTCGGCAAACGGCTTGTTCGTCCCGACGCAGAAGTCGGAACGACGTTTGATTTGCCAGCTTTCTTCGCGTACAGATGCCATAGGAAAAGAAGAGTACAGGGCGGAGAAAAAATTTCAATTCAATAGAACCCTTTACTGGTTTTCACAGCAAATGAACTACGCATCAACTTCTGATTCCGCCCTGAATCCGGCAAAGACAATTCCGGACCCGGCGCGGGCGATGCCGTCGTGCCATTCACCGCAAATTCTCCCGGTTCCCGATAATCCGAGCCGCCCGGAGCAAAGGTTTCCCGGCTGACTTTATTAGTCAGCGCGGCGCTTGCCGCTCTCGTGTATATTGCTTATTAAAAAAAGGTTGCCGAACCGCCGGATCAAACCTATTCTCCGCCAGCCAGTAAAGAACGAGTCTATTTAAACAAGGAGACCTTATGAACCTTCTTTCTTTTTTTCTGTCCGCCGCGCTGATCGGGTTTGCGCTGATTGCGCCGTGCCCGGCATACGCGCAAAGCAATACTTTATCTGATATTTTTGCCGATCTGACAGAATTCAAACCCGCCCCGGCAGCGGCGCCTGCGCCGGAAGCCGCTCCGCCAAAAACCATACCGACCCCCGCGTCCGCTCAGAAACTTCCGCCGGAAAACCTGCCCGAAGCGGCTGTCTCCGCGCCCGAACAAACGCCTCCGGCAAAACCGGTCGCCCCGCCAGACAAAAAAGAGCAGCGCAACGTCAACGGCTATAAAGCCACCCGAAACGAAATGCTGAAAAATGTGCAGGCCGCCTGGGATACATCAACCGTCGAAGGCGAAGCACCAGGCGATGCCGCCGAATCAGGTGAACCGTCCGGATCAGAAACTCAGGCGAACGCTGTACGCAGTAAACTGGAAGCCATTCGCATCCCCTCTCTTTCATTTCAGGACGCCGGTATCCAGCAGGCGGTTTCAGAACTTTCAAAGCGTTGCCGCGAACTCGACCCGGAGCATAAAG
Organism: Pontiellaceae bacterium; assembly: GCA_025457785.1. Lineage (GTDB taxonomy): Bacteria > Verrucomicrobiota > Kiritimatiellia > Kiritimatiellales > Tichowtungiaceae > Tichowtungia. The sequence goes on from JALOTS010000021.1 coordinate 5,672, forward strand.
GAATCAATCTGGTTGTTCTGGGAACTGCCGATACCCTTCTTCCGCCTGTGACCTTTTCCGGAACCGATTTGTCCGCACTTGAAGCGCTCAACATCATCACCCAGATCGCCGGCATGAAAATTGAAATCGGCTCGACAGCGGTCACGTTGACCCCGGTTAATTATGAACCGCCGCAACAGATGGTCGCGACCGAGTTTGATCTGATCCCGGCGGTCGGCAGCAAGCTGGCCGCCCGCGCAAACGGGCAAACCGGCGGACTGATCGACGTGCGCGATTTTTTCAGCACCGTCCCCTTCCCGCCCGGCTCCAGCGCACAATACAATCCGGAATTCAACGTCCTGCTGGTTCGCAACGTGCCGAAGTATATTGAAAAAGTTTCCGCGCTGCTGAACCGTTACAACCGCAAGGCCGTCGAAGAGTGTTCACGCCAGGTCGAAATTGAAACCAAATTTATCGAAGTCTCGCAGGGCGCACTGGATGAATTGGGATTTGAATGGACACTCGGTTCCGCCGGGAGTCCTGTAAACAACGACACATGGGCCGTTGCGGGCGGACAAAAACTTTTCACCGACACGCTGCGCGACGGACAGACAGCGTTCAGCACCGGCGTAAACCCGGCAGGTCGCGCTTCGTCATTCAACAGCTACGCCGGAACCCTCGCAGATCCGACCGGTACCGGACTGGTCGGCGCCGCCGGGGAACTGCTGGTGCAGAAAGTCAAAGGAACGCCCATCGACCTCGTGATCCGGGCATTGGAACGGACGGCCGGCTCCGACCTGCTGTCCGCGCCGAAAATCCTTGCCAAAAGCGGCGAAACCGCCCGGATCCACGTCGGTGAGGTACATTGGTTTCCAACCGCGTTTGATGTCTCCATCGAACGTTATGCCCAGCCCAGCCTGATTCCGCTTGATTATGCGGAGGAACGAACCGGCGTGATGCTGGAGGTCACTCCCGGGTTCGATCCGGAAACCGGAACCATCAACATGAAACTCGCGCCGGAAATCCGCGAACTGGCCGGTTTCGATGAACAGCACGTCGGCACCATCTGGCCGGAATACGGCGATGAATCGCTGAATATGGATGCCGCCTCCGGAGGCTCCGGCCTGCTCGATTTTCTTACCGCCCGCGAAGAGAGCCGCACCGTCAACGCCGACCGGCTGATTGCCCGCCGTCCGGTTTTTAAAACCCGCAAGGTGGAAACCTCCGTAACGATCGAAGACGGCAGCACCATCGCCATGGGCGGGCTGATCAAAGAGCAGCTCGAAACCTTTAAGGACAGCGTTCCATTCCTTGGAAGAATTCCGCTGCTTGGACGCTTCTTCCGCTCAGAAGGCGAGCGCAGTGTAAAACGCAATCTGCTGATCTTCGTTACCGCCAATCAGGTGAATACCTCCGGCTATAAAAAAAGCGCTCAATAGTCGGAAAATTCCGTGAAACGGATTGTATCCATTCTTTTTCTTAGCGGCATTCTGCTGAGTTCGGCGAATGCCGCCATACTCTGGACGGAAGGGTTTGAAAACACCTTTCCGCCCGCCGGGTGGATTACAAACTCCATCGACCAAAACAGCACCTACGCCTTCAACGGTACCTACAGTGCCCGGCTGAATGCGATCGGCGATTATCTGATCACTCCGCAACTGACGCAGGGCAAGACGCTGATTTTCTGGACCTACACGACTGCGTCCGATCCGCTCATTGTTGTTGAACATTCCGCCGGCACCAACGGCCCGTGGACCGAAGCCGCAGAAAGTCCCTTCTCCGGATACACGGAACAATGGAACGGGCAGTTTATTGATTTGACCTCTCTCGGCGATGTGTTTGTCCGTTTCCGGAAAAGCGGCACCGGCACACTCTACATCGATGATGTTTCGCTCGAAGTTGACGATGTCATACCGGGTAATCATCCGCCGGTGCTGGATATGATCGGAAACCAATCGCTGACGGTCAGTAACACGCTCAGCTTTTCTGTCACCGCCTCAGATGCGGATAACGACGCGATTGTTCTTTCGGCCAGCAATCTGCCGCCGGGCGCGGTGTTCAACACCGTGACGAATGCAGGCGGTGTCACCAACCTGTTTATCTGGAGCAATGCCTCGCCGACCGGCACGTACACCACAACCTTCTGCGCGGCGGACGGCATCACCAACGATTTTGAAACCATCACCATCACCGTGACGGATATTCCCGTCATCCCGCTGACCGGCGCAGTCTGGAATGTCACGTATAACTGCCCGCAACAGCTTTCCTCCGGCACAGCCCTTGATCAGTTCGGCATCCGTGACGCGCTGATTGCGCGAATTAACGCGCTGCAAAACGGAAACTCCGCGACGCTCACGACCTTTACCTTTTCGGCGGATGAAGGAGCGGGTGCCGTGATCAACGCCATCAGCGCGGCGCTCGACCGGGGCGCACACATCAATTTTATTGCCGACGGCGGCATCACTCTCGGAACCGTTTATGGCGGAACCAACTCCCTGCTTTCCCTTTCGTTGCGGCCATCCAACCCGCTGACTCTGGCCGTTTCCGGCTCCTCCGGCGGCATCATGCACGACAAGCTCGGGCTGTTTGATTACGGCGGAACCAATCAATGGGTGTTCACCGCCTCATGGAACTTCACGCTGGCGGCGAGCGCCAACCAGTGGAACATTGCACTTGAAGCACGCAGTCCATCGCTTTATGCCATCTATACCAACGAAACCGCAGAATTCCTTGCGAACCGCTTCCATGACAACCCCGCAAAATCTCACGCGCACGACGGCGCCGCCTTTACACTCGACGGCTCGTGGGGAACCAATTTCGTCCGCTTTGCCCCCTACCCCGACTCAACACAAGGCGGCAATAACGCCGAGCGCGACATCACCAACCTGATCGCGCAGGCTCAGAGCGAAATTGTCTTTGCGCTCAATAAACTGAACCGCACACCGATCCGCGATGCGCTGATCGCCGCCGCCAATCGCGGCGTAAGCGTCAAGGGCGTCATGCCGAAGAGCGACACCGATCCCGGAGGGGTCTCTGCCGTCCTATACAGCGATCTGACCAATTCCGCCAGCTACTCCACCACCAATATCGTTCAGTTTTTCCCGGCCTATTCCAAAGCAGATTACTCGGCGCTCGATGCAGGCGAACCCGATCTGATTCACGCCAAGTATATGGTGATTGATCCGGAGAGCACCAACGCCGTTGTCATTCACGGCTCGGCCAACTGGACCTATTCCGCACTGGTGAGCGATAACGATAATGACGAAAATATAGTTTTCCTGCGCCACAACGGAATCGCCGAAAAATTCTATAAACATTTTCAGCGCATCACCGGAACCGGTTTGTTCGCGGGAGGCAACTCAACCGTCGCCGAGTGGAATTTCACTGCGAGTAATCAGGCCTCCGGCGGACTTGCGGTGAATTCGACCCAAACCGTTAACCGCGTTCCCGCTCCTGCGGCCTACGATGCGATCAACGGAACGCTTTCGTGCGGCGAATGGAATAACGGCGCCGGAACCAAATATTGGGAAACATCCTTCTCCACAGAAAAGCACACTGCCATCAAAGTCTCTTCCGTCCAGACCGCCAGCTCTACCGGCCCGGCCTTTTTTAAACTGCAATATAAAATCGGCGCAGACAGCACTTATGCGGACGTGACCAACGCAACGGTTCGGGTTCCAAACGGCGGAAACGGACTGCTTACCCGTGTGTCGCTTCCCGATCTTTGCAATAACCAGCCCGTCATTTTTCTCCGCTGGATCATGACCGACAACACCTCCGCACGCGGCTACGATGCAGTTCAATCCGGTGGAAAGGGCCGCATGGACAACATCCTCGTCACCGGAACCGCCCACGACCTGCCGCCGGTGCTCGACCCCATCGACGCGCAAACCGTCTTCGAAATGGAAGCCCTCACTTTTTCCGTCACCGCATCCGATCCAACAGATCACGATCCCTTCACGCTGAGTGCAGCCAATCTGCCGCCCGGCGCGATTTTTACCAACGGACTGTTTACCTGGAGCTGCGCCGCTCCATCCGGTTCATACACCGTCACATTCTACGCAACAGACAAAGACGGCACCGACAGCGAAACCGTCGTCATCACCGTCATCCCGCGCCCGAAACTGCTGATTTCTGAAATTGCCGATCCCGCTGAAACCGGCGGCGATGCCTACCGCTTCGTAGAACTTTATAACGCCGGAAGCGAAACGATAGATCTGGCCGCCGACAACTGGACACTCAGCAAACAGGTCAACGGCGGGAGCTGGTACAACATTCCACTGATTGGAACCCTTTCGCCGGGCGCCGTCTGGGTGGTCGCATACAACAGTGCCGATTTTCAGGACGCTTATGGTTTTGCGCCTGATCAGGAAAGTTCCACCGTCAGCGGCAACGGCGACGACGGCTGGTTTCTCTACTACGGCGGCAGCCGCACCAACGGTATCCTGATCGATTGCTACGGCGAATTCGATACCGACGGCACAGATACCGACTGGGACTACGAAGACAGCCGCGCTGAACGGAACAACAGCGTTCAGCAACCGAACCCCGTCTGGACAGCCTCCGAATGGACAATCACCCCCGGAGCGGAAACCGGTGTCATGACCCCCGGCACGCACGGCCCGGCTCCGGAATTCCAAGGATTGGAAAATCCGTTCGTCTTCCTGGGCGACAATTTGAACCTGACCGTCACGGCGGTTAATACCGTCCGCACCGATGTCATCACACTCTCCGCCACCGCCCTGCCAGCCGGCGCGAACTTCTTGACGGCAACGGGAACCAACATCGTCAGCAGCACGCTCAATTGGAACAGCCCGACCGCCGGGGTTTACACCGCAACCTTCGCCGCCGCCGGATCAGTTGGAACAATCACCACCTCCATCACCATCACCGTTTCCAGCAGCTCGCGAATCGAAGGCCCTTTCCACGGCTGGAGCGGCGACACGATTTTTAAACTGGAAAACGGACAGTTCTGGCAGCAGTGCGAGCCTGACTCTAAAACCGTTTCGCCCGCGTTGTACCGCCCGCTCGCAACCATCACAAATGTTTTCGGAAAACGGCGCATGACCGTAACCAATGTCACGGGTTATGTAATCGTCGAGCGGCTGACGGTTTTCGAAAGTGCCGTCACCAATGCCTTCACCGGATTGCATCACGAAAACGTTTACCGGCTCGCCGATGGCACGGCATGGGAGCAGATCAGCTTTGAAAATATTTCCGACGCGTCCTCGCCGGTTACGGCATGGCGCTGGATAAAAAATAACACGCAGCAGCTTCGCTTTATTGATCGCAATAACATCGTGATCGGCACCTGTACCGTGAAGCCTGCCGGCGTGCCGGTCAACGCGCCAATCATTACTGAAATCGACGGCTGGTTCCGCGGCTGGCAGAACAAACGGGTTTTCGCGCTCGCCAATGGACAGTTCTGGCAGCAGACCTCGACCGACAGTTCATCGCAAACGCTCTACCGCCCGGCAGTTGTTCTCACCAACTGGCTGCAAACCGGCAACTGGCGGATGAGCCTCGCAGGACAGCCCGGGTACGTCTCCGTTCAGCAGCTCACCAACGTCACCCGCACCGCCATTGACGGCTATTTCTACGGCTTCGGCCTCCGAAAAATCTATCCTCTTTCCAACGGAAGCTGGTGGCGGCAGACCTCGCAGGATGTCTCCGCCTCCACGCGCCTCAACCCGGAAATTTTCATCTGGAACGACAACGGAACCGCTTATCTGGAAATGCCCGACGAAGGCCGTCGCGTCACCGCCGAACAATTGAATGTCTGTGTCGAAAGCACGGTCACCAACACCTTCAGCGGCCTGCACCATGGGAATCTCTACCGGCTTGCCGGCGCGGGCGACTGGCTGCAGCTCAGCTTTGAAAATGTCCGCACCAATCTCGCTGCACCGCAGGTCATGCTCTGGGCCGAAGGGTCGCAGACCAACCTGCTGGCACGCGATGGACGCGATGTCGCTATCGGTACCTGCATCGTCGCCGATCCAGCAGGCGACACCGACAACGACGGACTGAACAACACCGATGAAATCCTCGCCGGCGTTGACCCGCTCGATCCAGAATCCATTTTTCGGACCTCTGTCCTCCGACCTCCGGCCTCCGGTTCTGTCTTAACGTGGAGTGCCGTTGAAGGCCGCATCTACACCATCGAATGGACACCTTCTTTGAGCGAGCCGTTCCACCCCTTGGAAACCGGTATCACCTGGCCGCAAAACACCTGGACCGACACCGTTCACTCCGCCGAAACCAAGGGCTTCTACCGCATCCGCGTCCGCCTCGCGGAATAAAAAACCGTGACTGAAAACCGTGCACGAATTGGCCACAAAGGGCACAAGATGCGCAAGAGGGACATTTTGACAGAATAATTGATGTCAGACCTGAGGTATTCCGAAAGTGCTTTTTGTAATTCAAAAAGAAGCGCAGCGGCAATGATGGGAGCGGTTGGGTTAAAAATGACTCAATGGGCGGGCTGACCCTGGCCCCAAAAAACCGCCCGCTGTCTATCCTCTGGCCCCGGAGTCCTTTTATCATTACGCTTTATATATCCATTAATGATTTAAGCTTATCATCAAGCATCTTCTGACATTCGCGCGCCCAACTTATTCCTTCTTTTAGTTTTTCAGGATCATCAATGCTTACAACTTCATAGCCTAGATTTTTTGCCGCCCGCGACTTTTTTTGGACAAGAGGAACTGTGTGCGACTCAACACGATCATACAGAATAACACAAGCAACGGATCTCCGCCCGATCCACCCATCTATTGGAATTTTTACATCGAATAAGGTGGAGGTTTTGAGTTGACCCGGATCGCAGGAAAGAAAATCTGTCATTGTTAGAGCCGAATAAGCACGCGCAGACATATTTGCCGCCTGCCTTAAATCGTTGATTCCTTGAAGTCCCTTTAAAAAATCCAAATGAGGAAACGAAGGAATCTCTCCACGCTGTTCCAAAGATAAAAGTAACCCCTGATCTTCTGCACGATTCAGGCACAGAGCACGAATCACTCGATTCCTGACAGCAAGCAGGTAACCCCTGCAATGGCCATCGAGTATTAGAAATGAATTGCTAAAAGACCGCGTTACAATAATCGGCGGTAATGGGGCGTTCTCATTCAGCTCTTTTTCGTAGTGATTATACACCGCCGATATCTTATCAAAGTCGGGTGGTAGCGTTACAACCAACTCACTGTAGTTTTTTATCGCAACTTCTTTCATAAGATAAATTCACTCTGCGCTTCCCCGCAAATACTCCCATTTATTTTTTGCTACCAAAACCACAAGAATTCACAAAAAACCAACTTCAATTTTCTGCCGCAAAAAATCGCAAAAATTGCAAAAACATCCCCACCAACTACAACCATCAACTTTCCCGAACCCCGATGACGAATTAAGCGGACTGGCCCCGACCCCGATCCTTCCCTCTACCGTCCTCATGCCAATAGTCGTCAGTCAAGTATACAAAACAATCCCAGCAATACGTTTTATCACCACACTCTTTTACGTCATCTTCAAACATAAGTTTTTCGCAACGGTCGCAAAAACCCAACACCTCCCGATGACCACAAACAAAACACGCGCCTTCATTTAAATATTCTGGCGCACATAAGGCATTCCATCCACATTTCGGACAGGTCAAAATATACTCACTGGCAAAATCTTTCCCCTTAAGGCGCTCTTGAGCCCTTCGAAAAAGCTCCTGGCCATACTTTTCAATTTCTATTGCGGCATGCCAAAGATTCTGATCGATATAGGTATCAATTGGATCCTCAAGATGATTTCGATGAAAATCCACAAGAAAGCCGAGCAATTTTGCGAAAGCTGCTTTGACTTCAAGAGGCTTCACCTCATATTCATGATGGATAATATTATTTCTTAAGATGATCGCCATTGTGAGAGAATTATTTTCATCTTCTGACAACTCGAACGACCAAATCCGATTCAATCTATTTATGGCTTCTTTTGGCGAAACCGTTTCTTTTGGGTTATCAATATTTTTATAAATAAACAAGGGGTGTTCATTTCGGAGGAGCTCTTTTAAACTGAGTTCAATCCCCTGCACCAAATGAATGATTGCAAATTTCCATTGATGCGGATCGTTCTCAGCCTGAATGGCTTTACTCAAAGCCTCTTCAATAAAACTTCGGGCATTATCAACCAAATTCAGTTTTAGAGATCTCATAAATATCCCTTGCTCCGCTAACTAATTTCCCAAAGACATTCTTAACTACAACCTGTGCTTTCGCTTTCCTCTAGCGATCCTTTTTTGCGCTCCCTGCGTTCTTTCGCGGTTCAAATCTAAATTAGGGTTTCCTTCGCAGTCATTTCCTCATACAGCTTAAACAAATTGCTCCAGTCGTTCTTCGTCGAAGGCGAAGGGTTTACTCTGGTAAATGCGGTCCACGGCGGCGGTGGATGCGTTGTTCTTAGCCGGTTTTCTTACCATTCTGTTGATCCCCTGTGTGCATAGCCAATAATTGGAAAACAACGTAGT
>JALOTS010000249.1 GCA_025457785.1 Pontiellaceae bacterium
CCCGGACGGGATGCCGCTGGTCTGGCTTGGAAAGCGGTTTGGTTATAAAAATATCCGCAGGGTTTATGGGCCGGATGTGATGCGCGATGTCTGTGCCTATTCTGCGAACAAGGGCTGGACCCATTTTTTGTACGGCGGCGGCCCGGGACTGGCCGATACCTTAAAAAAACAGCTCGAGCTGAATCATCCCGGCATTCAGGTCTGCGGAACCTTTTGTCCGCCTTTCCGCAATTTAAATGCGGAGGAAGAGGTCGAACTGATTAAACAGGTGAACGGGTTGAAGCCCGATATTTTTTGGGTGGGCATCAGCACGCCGCGTCAGCTTTATTTTGCGGACCGGATGATCGATAAGCTGAAGGTCAAAGTGATTGCGCCGGTCGGCTATGCGTTTGATGTCAATGCGGGCACAAAAATAGATTCCCCGGACTGGGTTAAATACTCCGGATTTCAGTGGCTGCATCGCGCTTTGACCGATTCCCGGCTTTGGAAACGCTATCTGCAGGACAACCCCCGCTTTGTCGGCGAAATGATTCTGCAGCTTCTTAAACTTAAAAATTATCCAATGGACTTATCGCATAAAACGGACTGAAAAATTCACGAGCATGGTTATTCTGTTCTTTGCAGCAAGTTGCTGCTGAAGAATCTGAATCACAACGCATTCTCAATCAGTGAGTTCTGAATATCCTTTTTTTGCTGCGCAAACGTGATAGATTCTTTCACCGAAGAATCCAGGGAGGTTTTTATGAATAATTACCATTTCAATAAACGGGTTCTGGTTACTGGCGGAGCGGGGTTTCTCGGCTCTCACCTTTGCGAGGCGTTGCTCCGCCGTGATTATGATGTGGTCTGCGTGGACAATTTTTTTACCGGACGGCGCGGCAATGTGGCCCATCTTCTGGAGAATCCGCATTTTGAGATTCTGCGGCACGATATTACCTTTCCGCTGTTTGTCGAGGTGGATGAAATCTTTAATCTGGCCTGTCCCGCCTCCCCGATTCACTATCAGCAAGATCCGGTGCAAACCACCAAAACCAGCGTCATTGGTGCAATCAATATGCTGGGTCTTGCCAAACGGGTTGGAGCAAAGATTCTTCAGGCTTCCACCAGTGAAGTTTACGGCGATCCCGATATCCATCCGCAGCCTGAAAGTTACTGGGGTCGCGTCAATCCCGTCGGGACACGCTCCTGCTATGATGAAGGCAAGCGCTGTGCCGAGACGCTGTTTTTTGATTACAACCGGCAGAACCACGTAAAAATTAAAGTCGCCCGTATTTTTAACACCTACGGGCCGCGGATGCATCCCAATGACGGGCGTGTAGTCAGCAATTTTATCATGCAGGCTCTGTCCGGTGAGCCCCTTACCATCTATGGATCCGGTAATCAGACCCGATCCTTCTGTTATGTGGATGATTTAATCAACGGGATTCTGAAACTGATGGATTCGCCCGATGAAATCACCGGTCCGGTTAATCTCGGCAATTCCGGCGAGTTTACAATGCTTGAGCTGGCGGAAGCGGTTGTCCGGCTGACCGGCTCAAAATCCGAACTTGTCTTCAAACCGCTGCCTGCCGATGACCCGAAACAGCGCCAGCCTGATATTACTCAGGCAAAGGCCGCGCTGGGCTGGGAACCGGATGTGCCGTTGGAAGAAGGCCTTAAGAAAACGATTCAGTACTTTAAGCAATATGTATAGCTGCACAGGAAAGGTTTCATGTTTCATACGTAATCGCGGATGCGTTTGGGGGGCTGTTCCATGAGATTGTTTGAAAAAATAGTGCCTATCGTCATTCTTGGCGCCGTTATTGTTTCCTCGGCTTTGTTCGGAGTCTGGGAAGATAAAATCACGCTTTTTGGGCCGTTGGTGATGCTCATCTATATCGCAGCGGCAATTTGGGTGGCGAGTGGAGGGCGGCAGAGATCAGGAGTCAGGGATCAGGAGTCAGAGATCAGGAGTCAGGGGTTACCCTTAACAACTCAGCAACATAACAACATAACAACTAAACCGGCGAAGCCGGATGTGCTGACCTCCGACCTCCGGCCTCTGCCCTCTGGACGCATGATTCCTCCCGGCGGAATCCTGCTTCTGCTTTTCTGGCTCTACAGCGCCGTGATGATCCGTTTTTCCGTTCTGCCGTATGAGGCAAAAATCAGCACGATTCGTTTCGGCTGTTACCTCGTCGTCTATTGGGTTTCCGCAACCATTCTCTCCCGGCTTCCATCCCGTAAAGCGGTGTGGCTGACACTTCTTGTCGCGCTGATGTTCATCGCGCTTTACAGCCTGGTTCAGCACAAGGTCGCTCCGAACGAGATTTTCGGCATGGAGCGCTATACCAGGTATTGGGAGGATGGCCGGCTGGGCGGAACCTATCAGTGCCCGAATCACATTGCCCATCTGTTTCAGATGTGGGTTCCGCTTTGTCTTGTCATACTTTTTCTTCCGCAGTTTAGCTGGTTTTGGCGAATCTGTTTTGCCTATTCCATCCCGCTGTTTCTGGTTCTGATTTATCAAACGCAGTCGCGGGCCGGGCTGCTGGGCGTGATTGCCGGACTTGGCGCCACCGTTCTGTTGCTGATTTTGCGCAAAAGCCGCCGATGGTTTTTTATTTCGCTGCTGGTGGCGCCGCTATTGGGCGTTGCGGCAATCGGCGGTCTTTGGGCCGGTTCGGACATGTTCCGCACCCGCATGCAGCCGGTGGTTAGATTTGCGAAACAATGCATTTCCGAAAATTTAAAAACCGTCGAATTTGAAGACACTCGTCCGCAGGCCTGGATGGATACTCTGTCGATGATTTCTGAACGTCCGGTTTTCGGAGTTGGGCCGGGCAACTACGGACCGGTTTATGAGAAATACCGGCAACGGGTTCCGAATCTTCGCATGGAGATGGTTCACGCCCACAATGAACCTCTTGAACTGCTGGCAGAATATGGCTTGATCGGCGGGCTTCTGGCACTCGGGGTGTTGATCAGCGTTTTGGTGCAATTGATTCGGCTCATTTGTACATCACCTCGCGTGTACCATGCTTTGCCGGCGGCAGCATTTATTGGCGCACTGGCGGGCACCGCCGTGCATGGATTTTTTGATTTCGAACTGCGGATTTTTCCAAACGCCATGATGCTGGCTCTCCTCGCCGGCTGCGCCGTCGCGCCGGTGGTGCGACAGAGGGCGGAAATCGGAACTCAGAAATCAATAATCCGTTTTTTGACACTTGGCATCCGGATTCTGACCTCCGTTTTCCTTCTGCTTGCCGCAGGCTGGTCGGTTCAGGTGATGAGTTCGGGCTGGATTCGGGCGTGGGGAGATCGGCTTCTGGAAAAAGAAGAGTTCCAAACCTCGGAACGATTGTTTAAAACGGCGGCACGGATTGACTCGCAAAACTGGCAGGCGCAGCTGGGCCTTGGACAGGTTTTTTATTTCCGTCGCTATGATGAACTGGATCCGGTTCGCAAGCACGAATGGGCGCTCAAAGAACAGGCCGCCTATGCGGCGGCCTACCGGATCAATCCGATTAAAGAAGAAGTGACCTATGGGCTGGGGCGCGTCGAGCTGTTTCTCGGCAACCGCGATAGGGGGCTCGACTATCTCCGGCAGGCGGCAAACTATAAGCGGTTTAATGATTTTTACTGGCGCAAGCTTGGTATCGAGCTGCGCAAAGCCGGGCTCTACGACGAGGCCCTCGCCGCCTTCCAATACGCGCAAAAGCTGGATCGCTCCAACAAAACCGTAAAGCGGAATATCGAGTGGCTCAACGCCCGGAAAAAAACGAAAGAATAGCGGGCCTGACACTTCGCCAACCATTTATAACCGCAGCCAATAAGATTTTCCGCGCAGAGGCGTAAAGCCCGCAGCGGGATTTATGTAGCCTAAAAACCCTCCGTACTCCCATCCGGCAGCTTCTTGTTGACAGAACAATTAGGGTCATAATGATGGGAGAAAATTGTGCTGGCGCGAATAAATAATTCTGTCGAAATCTCTGATTGCGCTCACAGCGTCTGCGTGGAATGAAAACCCGGACTTTATACAAAAAGGAATCTGAATTTCCGGAGACGGGCGGGTTGGCTTTTCCGCCGGTGCTGCTGTTTTTCCTGTATGCCGTTGCCGTCGGCCTGGGAACATTCGGTCTGTTGAACCGCGGCGCTGCTGTTGCGGTGATGTTCTGCGCCGTTGTTCTGGCTT
>JALOTS010000250.1 GCA_025457785.1 Pontiellaceae bacterium
ACTTGCTGTCCGTTAGTGTACGAACCGCTTCCGCTCCCGTTGGTAACGGATAATTTATAATAGAGTGTCACGTATTCAAATGCGCCCATATCAACAGTTTCTCGATCAATGCGCGGGTTGCCATCCAGATCCGTTTCGGTTCCCACAAAATCATTATTTCCGGCATTAATGCAGGGTGAATTATCGGCAAGCCGATTTCCTGACAAAAACAAAGGCGGACTGGCAATATTGCCAGCATCGCCATCTACCAAATCCGGCGAGCAGCAGTTGTAAGCGATATGTTGTCCACGGGCTTCTCCGAAATGATGGTAAAAATTTGTTTCTGTGTTATCACAAATAATACTGTTAAAAGCTTCAGTTACATTGTCGTAAGTTGCGGATCCGATCGTATTCCCGACAACAGTGCAATTGTACATAGTGCAAGCATCATTTCCCAACCAATGCCCCCAAATGAGACAGTTATAAGCCACTGCGCCAGCTGATATCCCGACCGAGTTATCATGTATCCTGCAGTTATACACCTGGCCCCCAGCAACCCCCTGCCCAAAGTTATACCTGATAACGCAGTTATAGATTTCAGGATCCGAGTTTGAGCAGCGAATCCCGCCAGCGCCAGGGCCATGCTCTTCACTCCCGCCGCTAACTGTAAATCCGCTCAACGTGCACCCGTCAGCTCCAAGATTAAACACCAGATAACAATGCCCTTGCGCATCAACAATCGTAACCTCCGGGCCGTTCACGCTTTGAACAGTAATGTTGTTGGTAATTAAAATTTCGCTGGTGATCAAATAGGTGCCGTTGGTAACCAGCACCGTATCCCCGTTGGTCGATACATTAACGGCAGCCTGGATATTGGTCGCCGCCGTGGCCCACGACGTATAAGGTGAAACGGGCGTTGAATTGCTCAAATTCACATAATGGGTGGCGGCCAAAGCCGTCTGAATCAATCCAAAATAGATGCCGCCGACCAACGCCGAAACTACTGATTTGCGATTATGCTTCATATCCGTTCTCCTCGTATCATTCTAAACCGGTCGATAAAACCGCGCCGAATTTAACCTCAGTTACTTCCGCCCCAACTGCACGGGATGGTATTCCCTTGTCCATGTCATTGCCAGTGTTTTCAGTCGCGAAAGATCAAAGACTCAACTGATTTTTCGTTACTGTTCAGCTACTCCGCGACACAGGCCGCGTAAACCGCCAGGGTTTCCCGTGCGGTTTTTTCCCAGGTAAAGCGTTTTGCATTGTCCAGTCCGGCTCCAATCTGCCGCGTCCGGAGAGTGTTGTTTTGAATCAAATCATACAACGCGGAAGCCGCCGCCTGCGGGTCATCGCGATCAACATAGAGTGCGCCGTCGCCGCCGACTTCACGCAGAACCGGCAGGTTGGAACAGACCACCGGAATGCCGCGCGATTGCGCTTCGATCACCGGCAAACCAAATCCTTCATACTGTGACAGGAAAAGGAGCACCCCGGCATTTTGATAAATCTCATCCAGTGTTTTTCCGGCGGAATAGTTGCGAAGCTCCACCTTGCCGGTAAAAATTTCACGCCGTATCTCCGCGTCCAACTGCCGGACATATTCTTCGTCATTTGAAAAGCCATGCAAAACCAGGCGAACATGATCACCCAGTTCCGGATAATTGTTCAGAAGGGTTTCGAATACGCGCAACGCCTGCAACTGACCTTTGTAGGGCATCAGCTTGGCTACGCAAAGAATAAGAAATGGATCCTGCGGTAGAACGTCCGCAAGCGGTGCGGACGGCAGAAACGTTCCACTATAAACCGTGGTGATTACGGCGCGGGAACCGGGGAACCGGCGACGAGCCTCATCGCGGGTGGCATCAGATCCCGCAATCACAGCGCAGCTTTTTTTAAAACAAAGCGACGAAATCCAGCGAAAATAGATCCCGGCCCATCTGGTGTCGGCGCCATGCTCCTGCATAAACTCATGAAAAAAGTCCCACACCGTCGTCACGCGCCGGGCGGAACAAAAGAACGGCGTTTCCGTTGCCGGTTTATGCAGCAGATTGACGTGTCGGAAAAGACACCAAAGGGGAAGAAACAAATGCGTCCACAGAAGACGAAACGCGCTGTTTTGTCCAAAGACTGGAAACAGAACTGTCCGGATGTTCCGAAGATTGGAAAAAACAGCCTGCTGTTCGCGGTTGATCAGGCAGATGATTTCCAAACCCTGGAAATCGTCCAGTTGGTCCAGATGAAGAACCAGTTCGCGGACAACGGTCCATATCCCGCTGCCGGTACCGCCCCTGCCCGGGCGGATCGGAACCAGATCGAGCGCGACAATCGGTTTTCGATTTTGTTTCATCCGGTTCATCTCTGATTTCTTCGTGTCTGTTTTACCACAAAATTCTTTTCTGCACGTTTTATTCAGCCCTGAATATGAGATATTTTGTCAGAATAATTCAGGTCATAATAATTTTTATTTCGGCTTAGAATTCTCTCTCATCATTCTGACCATAATTATTCTGATAAAACTCTCTGTTTTAGTTTTGGTTGCGGCTATGTCTTCCCGGCCTTTTGTGCGGCGTACCAGATATGCCGGATGCCGAAATGCCATCGGTTTTTAAGGATGATAATTTCATTAAACCCGTTTTTCGCCAGCGTCCGGCGAAGTTCAGCGGGCTGAAAACCGCGCTCGGGCGTTCCGGTCAAAATTGACATGCGGTAAGAGGTCAGAGTGTGTACACGGTTCGGCTCGCTGAGAATAAAAAACCAGCCGCCGGGGCGCAGAACCGCTCCAGCCTCCGCAATCGTTAATTGCCAGTCATAGGCATGGTGCAAAGCTTCGTAAACCACCACCCCGTCAAAAGGAGTTTCTGAAGCGAGTTTTTCAGACAGCGCCTCCATCGGAACTTCCATTCCCTGCAACGAGCCGCCCGGCAGAAGCCCGGAGAGAAAGGCGGCCCGCTGTTTTACCTGCCGGATACTGCGGGGATGCAGTGAAGTCGCCGTTACACGGAATCCGGTCCGGGCCATAAATTCGGACAGCCAGCCGCTGCCGCATCCGATTTCGAGGATTTTCATGGGCGGCTTGATTCCGGTTCGGCGCAGAGCATCGAACAATACGGCACTGTCCCGGAGAAAGCGAGCGGCGCCGCCCGCCCAGAAGGGCTTGGACATCTCCATCCGCTCAACTCCGGCGCTGTCCATACCCGGCAGATCCGCCCCGAAATTCAGTTCCTGAGCATACACTTCGTCGCGGGTGCCCGCGCCGGGAGGAAATTTTCCGGCGGCGTAATCGGAACAAATCAAATAGAGTCCCGTTAAAATTTTATCTTTCTTTGAAAGAGGCATCTGCGCGTCAATCCGGTTCTGATCCCAAAGGATTCGTCCCCTCCGGAAAAAGACGCTGTCTGCCAAACGGCCAGCCATGGATTGAAGCCAGGTCATTCGTTTAAACCTTCCTGTTTTTCCGGCCATCGGAAAGAGGCGTTTTGAACATGGAAGCGTTCCCGTTTAACCGGCTCCCCCCCGGTATAAACCGCATAGTCAAAGGGTTTTTGATGGTACGCTCCATGGATCACTTTCTCCGCCCATCGCATTAAATTAAGAGGAAAACGCATCTGCTGAACCAACGGATGCTGCGTCCGTAACCGTTGTGCTTCCGAAACGGCCGACTCGTTTTGACTCAGGTTCTGACCGGTAAAACAAAATGCAGAAAAAAAGCGGTCAGTGTACCCTGCCTTAATTCCGTCTTGCAATAGACGCATAATCCAATCCTGATCACCGATGTTTTTATACGACACATCAAAGCGAACTCCACGATCCCAGACCGCCCGCCGGAAAAACATTCCGCAGGAAAGATTGTACAGGTGCGAAGCCGCAACATACTGCCATCGCAAGGGAACCGCCTTGCGATAAGCGAGCAGCGAACCGTCGGGACGGGTCAGCAATGCACTGCCGGAAAGAAGATCCGCTTTTGGATGAGCAAAAAACCAATCCCGAGCAAAGGCCAGTGTATCCGGCAGGTACTGCTCATCGCAGTTGAGCCAGGCCATCACGCTGTCGCGTGAGTTATTTGTTATCGGAGAATGGTTATTGGGAATATCTTTACTGACACCTTTTAACAGATCGCTGTTAACGGAATTGAGCACACGCTCAATTCCTTTGTTGAGTGCGTCGTACATGCCTTTGTCCGCTTCGCTGA
>JALOTS010000022.1 GCA_025457785.1 Pontiellaceae bacterium
TTTATAATAAATGAAATATCAAGAACGTCCCCTTTTCCGCTGGGCATACTCATCCTCCACTATAAATTGGCGTGAATATACATCTATCCTGTTTATAATAAATGAAATATCAAGAACGTCCCCTTTTCCGTCCCCTTTTCTCCGCGGCCAAAATTCTTCGCGTCTTGGTGTCTTCGCGGTCAAAACTCCACGCATTTTTCTGCCTGCTGAGCAAAAAGTCACATCCCTTAAGCCGGATCTACGGGAGGATTCCTCCGTCGCTCTTCGAGCTATGGAGGACAAGACACCCTAAGTTCCGGCTTTACTGTTTTGTTTTTGCGCTCTGTGCGATCTTTCGCGGTTACAACTCCTTCGTAGCCTTGGCGGTTTTACGAGGAATCCTCTTCTACGCGCCCAGCTTTTTCTTGAGCATGGCGATAACGGCGGGCGGGTTGGCTTTGCCTTTGCTCTGTTTCATGACGTAGCCCATGAGCGCGTTGATGGATGCGGCGTTGCCCGCTTTGTAGGCATCCACCGCTTTGGCGTTCGCTGCAATGGCTTCTTCGGCCCATTTTTCGAGGGCGCTGTCGTCGTTGACCTGCGCCATACCTTTGACTTCGACAATGGCTTTCGGGTCGCCGCCTTCAGTAAAGAGAATCTCAATCAGTTCGTTGGCCGCGCTGGAGCTGATGGTTCCGCTTCCGGCCAGTTCCGCAACCTGCGCCAGCATGGCGGGAGTCAGTTTGCTTTCGACGACACGCAGGTTCTTCTCCGTCACTAAACTGGCGACTTTCCCCATCATGTAGTTTGAAACGAGTTTGTACTGTTTCGTCTGTTTGCAGGCGGCATCGAAAAAGTCGGAGATTATCTTGTCGGCCGTCAAGACCTTGGCATCGTAGTCGGGCAGTCCGAGTTCCTTAACGTAGCGTTCGCGCCGCTGGACGGGCAGTTCGGGCAGCTCGGATTTCCACTTCGCGATCTGCTCGGCGGAGATTTCGACGGGGAGCAGGTCGGGCTCCGGGAAGTAGCGGTAGTCGTGGGCGTTTTCCTTGGTGCGCTGCGAGAAGGTTTCGCCGCGGTCGGAGTCGTAGCCGCGCGTTTCCTGCACGACCGTTCCGCCGTTTTCAAGCACGTCAATCTGCCGTTCGATTTCATACTTGATGGCTTCAACGATGAAGCTGGGCGAGTTCATGTTTTTGATTTCAACTTTGGCTCCGAGTTTCTGCTGCCCGACCGGACGAACGCTGACGTTGACGTCGGACCGCATATGGCCTTTTTCGAGATCGCAGTCGGAAATGCCCCCGTATTCCATGATGAGCTTCAAGGCCTGAATATAGGCAAAGGCATCGTCGGCGGAGTGCATACAGGGATTGGAAACAATCTCCATCAGGGCGGTGCCGGCGCGGTTATAGTCCACCAGACTGCCGGCGGCGGCGTGGGTGTTTTTAGCGGCGTTTTCCTCCTGATGAATGCGCTCAATGGTGAAGGTTTTCATTTCGCCGTTGACTTCGGTCACGATCTGTCCGCCGAGGCAGAGCGGCTTGTCGGCCTGCGTGATCTGATAGTTTTTGGACATGTCGGGGTAGAAATAGTTTTTGCGGTCCCACTTGGAGTGCGGATTGATTTCGCAGCCGAGCAGCAGTCCGGCTTTACAGCAGAGTTCAATGGCCCTGGCGTTGAGCACCGGGAGCGCACCGGGATAGCCGAGACAGACGGGGCAGACGTTGGTGTTGGGTTCCGCGCCGTACTCGTGCTTACAGCCGCAGAACATTTTGGTCTGCGTCTTCTGCATTACGTGGGTTTCAAGACCGATACATGCTTCGTATTTCATAGCCGCACAAGGTTCCACAAATCCGCCGGTTATTCAAGCGGGGATCTAATGCGGAAGCAATCTGATTTGGATTGATCGGATTAAAACGAAAGATTTTCTACCACCCGCTTCGCTAGAGGGACCTCCGAGGGGTTCAGAGGGTAAAGTAAGATTGGAAGTTCTCTGTCCTACTCCGAAGTCTGCTCTAGCGAAGCGGGTGGTGAACAAAATACTCATTAAGTTAGCTTCGTACCGAAGAGTCCAGAGTGCCCGCACCGGGACAAAGAGCCGCTGCTGTTCTCATGAACGCGCCCCAAATTGAGACGGGAAACCGGGATAACAGAATGAAACCCACGGATGGCAAAGCCGTCCCACGGATAGGAAAATGTGATTCAACACTCAATCGTCAGTGAAACACTCTGTACACGGAGGGACTGGGACAAAGACACAACGTTCCCCCGTTCCAAAGCCCTCGCCATCCGTGGGACGGCATGGCCATCCGTGGGACAGGATTTCCTTTGCGTCGTCGCGTCTTTGCGGTCAAAAAAGGCACGAAGGGAAGAGTTGAAGAGGGTGAACCACTGATTTTCACTAACGGACACTAATGGAGAAAAAGGAGTTTGGATTAGTGAAGATTAGTGAGGATTAGTGGTTAAAAAAAAGGGCTGTCAAAAACAGGAAAAGGGAGCCAGTTCTATAAAATGATGCCGCCGGTTCCGGTTTTTCTTATTCGCTGCGTTCCTGATTCGCTGTGAAAAATCCTGACGGCACAACGAATGAAGTACGCAACGAATTGGAAACGACGGAGGTCGAAGATCCCGCCGTCGCAAAAGCTATGGCGGGCAAGCAGGAGTCAGCGGGAAGCGGGTGGTTGAAAATTCCTGTCTATAGATTCTCCGACCGGAGAATCTACAGATACGGCTTTGCCCGGTAGCGGAAATTATCCTAGTATCCGGGCTTCATGAACACTCGATTTCACAGACCGATTTTCCTGCCCGTCCTTGCCGCGCTGACCCTGCTCTGCGGGTGCGGGGAGCGGCCGCGCACCTATACCGGGTCGGCCAGTTGCAAAGAGTGTCACGAAAGATTTTATAAACTGTGGGCGCCGTCACACCACGGCAAAGCGCTGCAGCCCTGGTCCGCCGAACTGGCTTCAATGGTTCCGAAACAAAAGGAGCCGATCGAGGCGGAGGGGGTTTTTTATCAGGCGACCATCACGCCGGAACGCGGCTGGGTCACCGGCGGCGACGGAAAAGAATATACCATTGCCTATGCACTGGGCGGCAAAAACTATTATAACTTCCTGACCTTGCTCGAAGACGGTCGGCTGCAGGTGCTGCCGATTTTCTACGACGTGCGCGAAAAATCGTGGCGCAATACCACACTGAGCATGCTGCGCCATTTTGATGACGGGCAGACCGATGCGCCGGTCAGTTGGCGCGATTCGATGCTGACCTTCAACGCCGCCTGCTTCAGCTGCCATGTCAGCCAGATCGATTCCAACTACGACCCTGACACCGACACCTATGCCACCACCTGGAACGAGCCGGGCATCAGTTGCGAATCGTGCCACGGCCCGGCATCTGAACATATTCGTGTCTGCGAAGCTGCTCCGACCAATAAGCCGCCCAAGGACATGAAGATTATCGGCTGGTGGGATATGAACCGGGAGCAGCGCGACAGCGCCTGTGCCGGGTGCCATACCAAGGGGGCGCCCATCAGTGCGGGCTATGAAACCGGCGAGCGCTACTGGGATCATTACGACCTGACCACGTTTGAACACATCGACTATTACCCCGACGGGCGCGACCTCGGGGAAAACTACACGATGGGCAGTTGGTGGCTGAGTCCCTGCGTAAACAAGAGCGAACTGGCCTGTACACATTGCCACACCTCCAGCGGACGCTATAAACAAAAAGACGATCCGAGCAGCTCCTGTCTGCCATGCCATCAACAGCGGGTGGAGAACATCCGGGAACACAGCCGTCATCAAACACTGACCTGTGTCGACTGCCATATGTCCATGAACTCGTTCGGCGGCATGAACCAGTCCGACCACTCCATGCGTCCGCCCATGCCCAATCTCAGCATCGCGGTCGGTTCACGCAACGCCTGCGTAATGTGCCACAAGGATAAGGACAACGAATGGGCGCTCAAAGCGATTCAGTCGTGGCATCCGGATTTCGATAAACGGACCGCGCCGGAGCTTGAACGCGCGCTGCTTGTTAAAGCGATGCGTCAGGGCGATATGCAGAAACTGTCTGCCGCGCTGGCCTATATTTCTGATCCGGCTTCCGATCCGCTTTTTGTTACCACGCTGATTCGGCTTTTACCGCCGGTCGCTGAATCGCGGCAGCACACCATTCTGCGCGAACGGTTGGCGAAGGCTGTTCATCCGCTCGTGCGCTCCGCCGCAGCCACCGCGCTGGATGCCGACAGCAACCCCGCCGACCGGCCCGCCCTCTTTGCCGCGCTTTCCGATAACTACCGCCTCGTGCGCATCCGCGCCGCCGAACGTCTCGCGGCTCTGCCTGACGGCGAAATACCTGCGGAACACCGCAAAGCTTTCGATACGGCGATGAAAGAGCTGTGGACGTCCATGAACATCCGGCTTGATCACTGGAGTTCGCCCTATAACGCCGGCAACATTCTCATGCGTCAAAGCCGGTACACCGAAGCCGCTGAAAAATATGACCGCGCCCACAAACTGCGTGACGACATTGCCCAGCCGCTCATCAACGGCTCGATGGCCTTTGCACGGCTCGGTAACATGAAAGATGCGGAAACCCGCCTGCTGAAAGCCACCCAACTGCCCGAGCCGTCAGCCGAAGCCCACTTCAACCTTGGCCTGCTTTACGGCGAACAGGGCCGCACGAACGATGCCGTTAAACAGCTCACCCGCAGCCTGGAAATTCAGCCGCGCAACGCGCAGGCCGCCTGCAACCTCGCGATTCTGCTGGCCGACACGGATATTGTTGAAACCTTCCGCCTGCTCAACCGGGCCATTGAGCTGGACCCCTACAACCCGCGTTATGTTGAAACGCTTGCTTACTACTACATGCAGACCCGCCAGCCCGGCCCCGCTAAAAAAATCATCGAGCAGGCCTTTCAGCGCGGCATGGACTCGCGGGATCTCCAGATTATGTATCAGCAGTTGCGTTAAAACCTTCGTCCGAAGGTTCTATTATTTCAACATAGTTAAGGTCGCGACGCTCGGGGTTTTTGCTATTTTGATCCCGTTCGTTTTTGACTGCGACTCCGCTGCTTTGGTGTGTATCCGCCCGTAAATATCCGGCTTGCACGGGGCGGAGTTCCGGCAGTACTGAAGCAAAACCGAACACTCAAGTGATTTTTCCGTTGTTTTTCACGCGATAACGGATACATCAGGAGGTGGAAGGGCAGATAATGAGACCCGGCGCTGACATGCATCCTTGCGCCCGGCCCTCATCTTTTCTATAAACAGGTGTCACAGACACTCCTGTCTGCGGAAAAACCGCGCAGGCGTGTCTGCTTTGCGCATACTATAACGATTTTTACAAATCAACTGAATCGCTGCGAATGCTGTCCGAAAAAACCGGCTGCCGCAACGATTCGCATCACTTTGAACGGGCGGAGCCCGCGATAAAGAGAACGCGCCGGATCGTCTTTATTAATAGTTGCCGCTGCGAAATTACAAACTGTTTAAAAAAAAATTCTCTGCGGAATAAATTCCGCAGAGAACATCGGCGTTTCAAGCGAAGTTATTGATAGGTGACTTCGAGTATCGGCCGGTTGGTTGCGCTCGCATTTTCACCCGAATAGAAACCGAGATAATCATCTGCGGTGTCGTTGTCGTCATCCGTGGCGAAACGAATCCTGAACTGCGTATAATTGGTCTTGGCAATTCTGGAGGTTCCGTTCGTGTTAAGAACGGCAGTTGCCCAGGCGTTGGTTGTCGCCGGGTAACTCAGCGTGCCGACACTGGAACTGCTGGCCGCCGCCTCGAAATCAATATTTTCCAGGTTAAGGCTCGTGCCGAAACCGGCGCTTACATTCTTAATATCAACGGTAAGGACTCCCAGACCGGTCGGAGTTCCGATGCCTCCGCCCCGTTTAAGTTTCAACGTGGCGGCAGTAACAACCGCCGCATCCGGAAGGGTTGAGGTATCGAAGGAAACAATCGATTTGCGCTGTTTCCGCGCTCCCGTGTCCCCCACGCGCAATGCGGTGCCTGAGGTCAATGTCGCGCTATTGGTTCCGCCGACATTGGAGGTTTCCGATGATTCATCCACGTAACCGTCGTGTACACCCACGGAGTAGAATGTTGAGGTCTTCGTGGTTGATCCAGAGGCCACCGTGATCGTCTGGAGCGCCGAATTGGCGCCGAACCAGCCGATGTTGCTGCCCTCATCATCCACCATTCTCCACTGGAACGAATAGGTTCCGGGAGTCGTCGGCGCTGTAATGCTGAAGGAGAAAGTATTGGTCTGATTCGGCGCAACTGAACCCGTCAGATAAACCCGTGTCACGCCCCAGGTGTTCGAATCACCCAGACTGCCCAGTTTTTGAGCCTCGGCTGGCGACCAAGTGGACGTTCCGGTGTTTTTCATTTTTACCGTCACATTGCTGACCGTTCCGGCAATCATGGTGGTCGGAACAACCTGAGATATGTAGGCCGCACCGTTCGTCTGAGCCGTGCCGGTTTTACTCATGCTGCCTTGGTAAGGAATGGATTCAGATGCGGTAACCGTGACAAACATGGTGTCCAGTCCGCCCGGTTTAATTGAAAAGGCTGCGTTCCCGTTGCTGTCGGTTACCTTGACATACTGCTCGTCGGAATCTGTCAAACAAACGGTTGCGCCCTGCACATTATTCCCTGATGCAGTCACCTTCACGGTGAAACTGTTCGTCGCGGTTGTTGATAACGAGGACGGATGCGTCGCGCTCAGTTGTTTTGGAGTTTCCGCTCTGAATTCCATCGCCGGATCGCCAAAAAGATGAAGCATCCGCGCGGTAAGAAGAGGGGTGCCACTCCCGAATCCCACGGCGTGCTTTGCATAGTTAAGCAGTTCGCCGCACCGTTTTCCTCTGGAATAAACGGAACTGGACCAGGAGCTGTAATCACTCCAGATCGAATCCATTATCCCGACATGCAGCGTATCGTTAGCACCTGAATAACTGACGCGCTGATGACCGAAAAAGGCGACCGCGCCGCCATTTGCATTTCTCACCCAGGCCTCCCCGAAATTGTCCCCGTCATCAAATTGTCCGGTTAAACAATTGATGGAAAATACAACCGGTGTTTTCTGCCGGTTCGTCAGCGCACCGACGTTGCTGGAACTGTACGAAGGCGTTCCCCAGCCTGATGTGCTCCCGTGATCCCGGTGCATAACAAACCCGGCACCGGTATTGATCCATCCGGAGATCTGCGTTGCGCCGGCCGTCCCGTTGGCTTTCCACTTGCTGGGTGTGGGTGTCGGCGGTTGCAGCCGTAATGTATAAGTTTCCGAACGGTATGGATCCATATATGCGTTCACCGCGACGTGGGTCGTATATCCCTTATTGAAGGGATCCGTCCCGCTATATCCGTTCCATGATCCGAAAAAATCAAAATCGCCGCCCATAAAATCGCACACCCGGTGAATATCTTCTTCAAACCAGCGGTCATCCTGACCTGCGCCAACCATATGCTTGATCCAGGTGCCGGAGGGAGGGTTCTTCTCATACGTCAAAACCCTGTTCACCATTAAGGTGACTTGCGCCGCAGTATCGCACGGGAATCTGCCCAGCGCCAAATCCGGATAATCATCCGTACCGTCAACACAGGCGTATTTCAAATCCGAGTGCCAGACATGGTTGGTGCCGTGATAGGGATGCCCGGTAATCGTCCAGGCCGGTATGTTCTCATGGTCGCCGACAATTAAAACATAGCGGGTCATTACTCCGGAGGAATAAGCGTTCTTGATATAATTGAAAATATTATTCTGCCCGCTGCCGACCGCAGAGGGATACCCGGCCACATAAACCTTAAACCCCGTGCGGGTGCGCCAGTCAGCCAGCGGCTGAATCTGAGTCAGGTAGTTATCGTGGCAGATAATCAGATAATCGCAGGCCTGAGCGGAGGATGCCCCTGCTTCCGCAGCCGGAGCCGCACCCTGATCCGATCCGCTTTCAGGCAGCGTCCCTGCCCCTTCAGGCAGGATGTCACTGTCCGTGCGAATATCCAGCGCACTGCCCGCCGGAGCCGGCTGATTATCGTTCCGTCTCTTTTCCGGGCGAACCGGGGTGTACTCAAGGTGCCATTCGGCATCCGTCGCCACACGAACCGTCTTTTTCGCCGGATTATATTTCACCGGACGGAATTCAACCCTCGCATATTCCTTCCCCCGAATCCGAACCGTTTCAACGAGCGTTACAACCGGATCGGTTCCAAACTCGTCGCAGGCATAGGCTTTTTCATTCTTCCGAAACCGGATTTTCGATTCATCAAAACCGGATAAATCGGGCATGGGTTCCTGAACCGGCGCAACCTCATAAACCCCTTCGACATCCGTGAAAACAACCTTATCGACAACTAAGCGCGGCTTCGTTCCCGGCGGAATACGAATCTCTTCCGTGCAAACAGGCAGGTCGGGGGAGCCAATCTCTCCGGTTCCCAGAATGCCGCCCTCAATCTCAATGACATCATACACCCCGCTGCTCTTGAAAGAACACCGTTTAACCCGTATCTCATCACACACGGCTTTCAAAACGGCCCGTCCGGGCTCCTTTGAAATGAGGCTGAACCGCTTGCCTTTTTCGACCGGACTTGTATCAGTTTTCGCTCCGGACCGGAGTTGAACCGTGCGGCTGTCCTCCGCAATCGCACCGTGCAGGGTTGTCAACGTCAACACACCCGTCATTAGAACAAAACGCAACATGGATCTTTTCATTCTATTCTCCTTTCTTATTTATTAAACACACTTTACCTCTTTATGATTTTTTCACATCAATCGGGACTGTCACATGGGCCGGGGCCGCTCCTTTACTGTCCCGCACCGGCGCGGTCAAACACGGCGCTGCCGTTGTACAGCGTAAACGCCATGCCTCTGACTGTGGTATTCTCAAGGCCGACCAGCGATGCGGGCACTTCAAGACGCACCCACTGTCCAGATGTCGGAAGCGCTCCCATGTACCTGCGGCTGACCGTGCCGTCTGTGCCCCAGCCAATGTTGTTTGCGCCCCAGTAGGCACGATGTTCCCAGCTGCCGTTGTTCCACTGCAGCATCACTTCGGACGGCTTGCTGGCCGGATCTATGTAAACGTAACAGAACAGTTTTCCGCCGGCGCCGACACTCAGCGTCTCCGTCGCGTTTTCGAAATAATGCTGGTGTGTACCGGATGCCGCACTCTCCCGATGCGCCTTTTTTCCGGAGTACGGAACCGGACCGGTCGTTATCCAGTTCCATGTTCCATACAGAGTTGCTCCGGCCGGAGCGGCATCGTCAACCCATACCGTTTCGTTCTTGCCGAGGGAGCTCAGCACGCTTGAAGGCACCACCTGTTTGGCGATCCCGGGACCCGCCCAGTTGAGAATCAGGCCGGCATTCCCGTCGTTTTCAAAGAATTCCACGCGAATCATATGAGTTCCGGCTGTCAAGGTTACGGTTTTGGACACTTCAACCATCCCGTGCAGGCCGTCGTTATTGATGAGCAGAGCGCCATCCAGCCACATCTTCGAGCCGTCGTCGGAACTCAGATAGAACGTGTAGCTGCCTGCCGTATTGATCCTGATCTGCCCGATATGCCGCGAGACAAAGGTGTCCACCATGCCGGCAGGAAGGCCCGACCAGACGGTCGCAACGCCCGGATAGTTAATCTGCGCATCCGTGCGGATAACGCCCGGTGTCTTACCCGTTAAATCGGGAAGAACCGACAGCGCCGTTGTATAGTCGAAGAATTCGGCCAGCAACCCGGGTTGTGCAGTCCCGACCGCCCTGTAATAGCCGCTTTTTGGCACGTTGGGAGCAGGATCGCCAAACGTCGCGTTATTGAATGTTATGCTGCCGCTGACACCATACTTATAATAAAAACTGCCGTTTGCACCGTAAGCCACATCAACCGTGCTGTTGAAAACATACGTTCCATTTTCATTGGCGCACCAGGTGTATCCGGCTGGCCCGCCGCTTGCGGCGGTGACCGTAATACTGACCGTTGCATTGGCTGAAGAGGCCCCTTTGCTGTCGGTTACCTTGAACGTAAACGAGTCGCTGCCGGTATAGCCGGTTGCCGGCGTGTAGGTTTTGTTCGCCCCTGTTCCCGACAAGGTTCCGTGCGCGGGCGATGTCACGATGGCATACGTCAGCGAATCACCGTCCACATCACTGCCGGTGAGCGTGATGGCCTTGGCGGTATTCTGCACCGTCGATGCGCTCTGCGCGTTCGCGACCGGTGCGTCGTTCACAGCCGTAACGGTGATCGAGACGGTTGCGTTGCCCGAAGAGGCTCCTTTGCTGTCGGTGACTTTGAAGACAAACGAATCGCTGCCGTAGTAGTTGGCCGCCGGAGTGTATGTCTGGGCCGCCCCCGATCCGGTCAGGGTTCCGTACACGGGCAATGTGACAATCGTGTAGGTCAGCGCATCGCCGTCCGGATCACTGCCGGTAAGCGTAATGGCCTTGGCAGCGTCTTCCACCGTCGTCACGCTTTGCGCGTTGGCCACCGGCGCACGATTCACCGCCGTCACAGTAATTGAAACCGTGGCATTGGCCGAGGCCGCACCCTTGCTGTCGGTTACCTTAAACGCAAACGAATCGCTGCCGCTGTAGCCGGTTGTCGGCGTGTAGGTTACGCTCGGAGCTGTTCCCGACAAGATTCCGTGTGCGGGTGATGCCACGATCGCATAGGTCAGTGCGTCGCCGTCCGGATCACTGCCGGTGAGCGTGATGGCCTTGGCGGTATTCTGCGCTGTCGTCACGCTTTGCGCGTTGGCCACCGGCGGAGTGTTGACAGGCGGTGCAGAGCCCTGTCGCGCTCTGAACAGACTGCCGTCTCCCGGATCTGCGGGATGCCTCCAGTTCGTTCCCCCGTTCGGGTCATAGCCGAATCCGGGTGCGGTATGCGGGCCAGACCCGCCGCCGCCATTGCTGATTCGCAACTCGAAATTGTGCCAGCCCGGTGCAAGGTTGAGGTCGGCCGTCGAAATACGGTCGGCCCAGTTATCGCTGCTGATCACGAGACTGCCGTCAATGTACAACCGTGTTCTGTCGTCGATATCCTCGGTAAAGGAAATATGTCCGTCGGCATCGAAGATCTGTCCGGAATAGATTTCTGTTGTGTTGTCCGCAATCGCGTCTTCGGTTTCGCTGAGGCTGGCGGTCACCTTTGTTTTCGGATTTGCGGCGGTGGTGTTAATATCACCCGTCGCCGTTCCGTACCACAGTCCCGGTTCAGCAGGAACCAGTGCAGATGCCGGTACAACCTGTTTCGCAATGCCGGGGCCGGCCCAGCTCAAAACCAATCCGGCACCGCCATAGTTTTCAAAGAATTCAATACGAACATCATGATTTCCGGCTGACAGGGAACGGGTTGCGGACACTTCAACCATCCCGTGCAGGCCGTCATTATTGATGAGCAGCGAACCATCCAGCCACATCTTTGAACCGTCGTCGGAACTTAAATAGAAGGTATAGCTTCCGGCCGTCGGAATCTTTATCTGTCCCGTATGCCGTGATACAAAGGTGTCTATCATACTCGAGGGAAGACCTGTCCAGGCCGTCCCGTCGGTGCTCGGATAATTAATCTGTGCATCGGTACGGGTAACGTTTGGTGTTTTTCCCGCTAAATCGGGAAGAACCGACAGGTCTGTGGTATAGTCAAAAAACTCCGCCAGCAAACCCGCAGCGCCTGGGCCGGCGCCAATCTTGAACGAAAGCGAGGAGCCTGAAACGCTGATGGAGTTAATATTCGCCCCGGAGGCAACAGTCCGTCCGGAAGCGCTCCAGAATTTCAAATTTGAGGAATCCACACTGCCGGTCGTAAACGCATCATTCCCGTCGGGTGAAGGAGCGTCGTACCAGGGCGTGTAAGCCGTTGTCGGGTTCCGTTCGATCAGCAGGTGCCGATAGGGTCTGCTGTAGTTGCAATGGGGGTTGTCTCTCGTAAAAATCGTTGAATTTGGATTGCTGCCTGTTGACAGATAATGAAAGAGAACCAGTCCCGGAGAAGGACATACCGATGCGGTGTCTCCGCCGTACGGCCCTTCATATCCGGATCCTAACCGTACTTCCGCCATGAAGTATTCGCCGCTGTTGGCCGGATTGGCAAAACGAACAACCTGATTTTGATCGACCGACAGGTTGTATGTCGCAACGGTTGAAGCGGTTGCGTTCTGAACAGTTGTCCAGCCTGCATCATACTTTAACGGCCCGCAGATGCTGGTCGGATGCCGTCCTCCGCTGGCCCAGTTTCCGCCGGACATCAGACAGAAATCCCCCACGTTTGCGGCATTGCCGTCGTACGAATACAAATCCGGCAGTCCGATCACCGCGTGTCCGAGCTCGTGACACGTCGTACCAATCGCCAAGGTATTGCCCAAATCAGTAATCTGATAGGTTACGCTGGTGCTCTTTCCGGCAGCCGAAAATCCTGCCCAGGTCAGGCTTGAACAATGCGGCCATAACCCCTCAGCCCAGTTATTCACGGCTGAGCCTGCATACATGCAGCTGACCGCATCCACTCTCCCGTCGTTGTCACCATCCAGTTGGGCAAAGTTAAAACTCTTTGATTTAAGCACTTCGAGCCCTTCAATTATTAATTCTCTGGCTCTCGTTCCATAACCGATTGCCGGATCGGTGTAGTAGGAGCGATTATATTTCGCCGTGAAATAGGCCGTAACAACGCTGCTCAACTCCAGCTTGTTATTCGACTGGATACGGTAATACCCCTTTACGGATGTCGCATTGTTAATGTCCGTGTAAGGAACCGCATTAAAACAATTATTGACCTGCGTCTGGGTGAGCGTCACATCGGCGGCTCTGTCCGGAAATTTAGCCAGCAGGACCAGTGTAACCCGGTTTCCGTTGACAGCGGCAGGAGCGACCGCTGCCGCACCTGCCGGAGCGCTTGTACCGCCGGAAGCAGGCTGAAAGCCAACGATCCGTCCATCATTGTCACGTCCAAGACGTTTGCGCATTTCATCGGCTTTTTTCGCGCGTGACTCGTGTTTGATTCTCTGTTTTTTCTTCAGTTTTCCGATGCGTTCCTTTTCAGTATTCGCGGCAGTGCCCTGCATCTTTAATTTGCCGACGCGAATTCCTGTCGGTTGAAATTCATTTCCGTCGGCGGAGAGTTCCGCATACTGGAACTCCCGTGTCACAGGATCCTGAACGATAACATGCCCGTCCAGTGTTTCGGCCACGGCATAAAATTCATCCCCGTAAAGCCGAACCTGAATCGCCTCCCCGTCCGGCTGATAATAGGTGAATTCGTTGCCCGTATAAGGAACGGCTTTAACGCTCGTACTCGCAGCAAAAAAAGTCACTGCTGCGACAGTAAGGGTCAATACGGCCCGGTATTTCGGACCAGCTATATTATTCGACCCGTGATTAAACTTCGCCCAGCCCGCCTTTTTGTTGATCATTTTATTCATAGACTCTTTCCATCTGGCTAACTGTACTTTTCCAATCAAAACCGCACCCGTAATATCATACTCCCGTCATTTTCGCTTATCGCAGAAAAATAATTTTGATTGATAAAACGTTTTGATTTTCATTTTGATTTCATCTTCCGAAAAAACTGTGCGTCGTTCCGGCTCGCATCAATTCATTTGATTTGCGATCCCGGAAAATATACCCGAAGCAGGGGATCACGGATCACGCTGATCAACGCGAAGAAAGACGCGGGGACATAAATCTTTTCATTCCATCCTGTTTTTCAGTTCCTGTTTTACGATTACAATCCGAAAAAAGGTGTCGGCAATAAAAGTGTCGGCAAGCAAAAAAGTATCCTGTGAGCCGCTCTGCATGTTCTTCGTCTCCGGGTTTCAACTGCGCCCGCAGACGGAGAGCTCCTTCTGCAATTCTAATCCTTCATGAGATCACACCTCTTGCCGTCAATCAAGCAGAAAACGTAAAAAAACGAGTTGACGAGTTGACTCAAAATAAAAGACACCGTAGCACCCGACAGGGCGCGGGCGGAATGGATTCGTTGACTCAAATTAAATGACACCCTCAAAAAAGGGGATGAAAACGATGAGTTGCGAATCAAGAAGCGAGTATATTGCGGTTCAGAGGCGGCGCTATAAACGTGCCGGAAAGG